>JAGHDS010000190.1 GCA_021159845.1 Anaerolineae bacterium | reverse complement strand
TGCGGATCCAGGTAGCCTGGCGATGGCGCTGAAATACACGGCGAGGCTGTCCTCGTCAGAGTGATTATATATTGCACCGCTGAGACGCAGAGCACGCGGAGAGGGAAAAGAGAAGATCTCTGCGCCCTCAGCGTCTCCGCGGTGACGTGAAAGAAGGAAGTTGGAGATTCCGCCACGATGAAGATGAGAGATATCCCGGCTGATGAGCTGTTATTGCGGGAGTACATGCCGCGGCCGCGCTTGGTTGTCAAGGAGACGCGGATCGAGCGGCCGCGCTTCCCCGTCGTGGATGTCCACAACCATCTGGGGCCGGTCTTTGGCAACTGGGTGAAGCGGCCGGTGGAGGAGCTGCTGGCACTGATGGACGAGGTGGGCGTGCAGATGATCGTGGACCTGGACGGCGGCTGGGATGATACCCTGGCCGAGCACATCGAGCACTTCCAGCGGCCTCATCCCGACCGTTTCGTCGTCTTCGCCCGACTGAACTGGGGGCGCTGGGCCGAGGACCCAGATTTCCCGCGATACGCCGTGGAGAGCCTGCGCCACAGCGCGGCCATGGGCGCTCGCGGCCTGAAAGTGTGGAAGGATCTGGGGCTGGGCATCCGGGATAGCGAGGGACGCATGGTCCCCGTGGATGACGAGCGGTTGGATCCGTTATGGGAGGCGGCGGGCGAGCTGGGATTCCCCGTCCTCATCCACATCGCGGATCCCGTCGCCTTCTTCGATCCGCTGGATCGCTTCAACGAGCGTTGGGAGGAGCTCTACGCCCATCCCGACTGGCACTTCTACGGGCCGGAGTTCCCCTCGTTTGAGACGGTCATCGGCCAATTCGCCAACCTTGTGCGCCGACATCCGGAGACGACTTTCATCGGCGCCCATGTAGGGGCTTATGCCGAAAACCTGGCCTGGGTGGCGAACTTGATGGATGAGTGCCCGAACTTCTACGTGGACATCGCGGAGCGGATCGCCGAGCTGGGCCGCCAGCCATACACAGCCCGTCGCTTCCTGATCGAGTATCAGGACCGGGTGCTGTTCGGGATTGACCAACCGGTGAACCCGGCGCTGTATCGCATTTACTATCGCTTCTTAGAGACGGATGACGAGTACTTCGCCTACGGGATCGAGGAGGTCCCTCGCCAAGGACGGTGGCGGATTTACGGCGTTCACCTCCCGGATGAGGCACTGCGTAAGATCTATCACGCGAACGCCTATCGCCTGTTGGGTCTGTCCGGGTGAGGTCTACTCCCTTCTCGCCATTCGTCCTTACATTATCTAAACCACTGTGTGCCAAGGAGAGATCATGGGGAACGAGACATTGACTACAAAGCGAGGTCACTACACGTATGAAGAGATCACTTCAGAACCGGGGGTATGGGCCCAAACATTGACAGGAATCCGCCCGAAGCTCGATGAGGTGCGCTCCTTCATCAAAGGTGACTGGGATGAGGTCCTGTTCATCGGTTGTGGCTCGACTTACTATCTATCCCTGGCCGCGGCAGCGCTGCTGCAACGGATGGCCGGCTGGCGAGCGCGCGGTCTTCCATCTTCCGAGTTATGGTTCTACCCGGACATGGTGTTGGGGCCATCCCGCCACCCTCTGCTGGTAGCCATCTCCCGTTCGGGCACGACCACGGAGACCCGGCGCGCGATCGAAGTGTTCAAGGCACAGCGTGGTCCTGACGTGCTGGCGATTACTTGCTACCCGGATACGCCAGTAGCCGAGGCCGCCCGAGCGGCGATGGAGGCCCCGGCCGCACAGGAGCGGAGCATTGCCAGACCCGATCCTTCGCCAGTATGTATCTCCTGTCCAAAGTGCTGGCGGGGCTGGCAGCTAATGATGAAACCTACCTGACGCAATTAGATCGGTTACCCGAGGTGGGTAGGAACTTGCTGGAGAACTATGCAGACCTGGTGAAGCAACTGGGTAGTGACCTCAGTATCGACCGGGTATTCTTCCTGGGCTCTGGCATTTATTATGGCTTAGCTTGTGAGACCATGCTGAAGATGAAGGAGATGTCGCTCACTTATGCGGAAGCTTTCCACTTCATGGAGTTCCGCCACGGTCCTAAGTCGATGGTGAATGACCATACGCTCGTGGTCGGCATGGTCTCCGACTCGACACGTGAGCAAGAGGTGGCTGTGCTGCGGGAGATGCGCGGGCTGGGGGCTCGCGTGCTGGCCATCGCCGAGGATGGCGGCTCGAACGATCTCGGAGGAGCTGATTATGTCGTGCCTCTACGCAGCGGGCTGCCGGAGACGGCACGCGGTGTGTTATATCTGCCATTATTGCAATTGATGGCCTATCATCGTTCGATGGCGAAGGGGCTAAACCCCGATCGGCCACAGAATCTGGACGCGGTCGTCTACCTGTGAGGGCAGCCGATGGCCAGGGTTGAGCACTTACATAGGCGTCCCATCGTCACCCAGGAGCGAATTGCGGCCGATCTGCGCAAGCTGGGGCTCGGCGCGGGGGATCGAGTATTCTTCCACAGTTCCTTGCGGAGCATTGGTTATGTGGAAGGCGGGGCCGAAGCCGTTGTCCGGGCCTTTCAGGAGGTGTTTGGCCCCACAGGCACGGTTATGGTGCCCACCTTCGCCTGGGAGTATCGCAGGTTCGAGGTACTGCGTACTCCCTCGCAGGTTGGGCGTATCACCGAGGTGTTTCGGCGACAACCGGGTGTACTGCGGAGCTGGCATCCCACACACTCGGTGTCGGTCTGGGGCGCGGATGCAGCTGAGCTGATCGAGGGACATCACTTGATGCCAGGGTTAGGGCCAGATAGCCCGCCAGCTCGGTTGGCGGGGTTGGGTGGATACGTCCTGTTGTTAGGGGTTGGCCACAATCGCAATTCTACGATCCACGTAGGCGAGGCGTGTGCCAATGTGCCGTACTGGGGACGTACCTGGCCGGTGCCAAAAGATCCGGTGGTCGTGGTGCTGCCCGGTGGAGAGATCATCGATGTTCCACTATTACACCCACCCGGGTGCTCGGCCGGGTTCGATGCAGTGGGCCCTGTGTTGGAAGCTCGCGGTGTGGTGCGTAAGGGATTCGTGGGAGCAGCTCCCGTCCAACTTATGCGCGGGCAGGATCTGATCGACGTCGTCGTGGATATGCTCCGAGAGAATCCCGCCGCATTGCTTTGCTCTAACCCCGCCTGCGCTTCGTGTCGTCGGGCTCGGGAGATCCTCGCGGCGAGGACATGATGTCCGAGCGATCGGCGCACTGCAATTCCAGGCCAGATGATCCTTTCGTGAAGGGAGGTGAGAGGTACCACGTACGTATTCGCGGAATGTAGATTGTGGCATGAGATTCCTGTGCCATCTGAAAATCGCGTGACTGCCTAAAGGCAAAGGAGGGTCAGCAATGAGTATCTCGAAGCGTTACATGAGTCGCCGAGATTTCCTGCGCATGTCGGGTCTGACGGCGCTAGGGGTGATGGCAGCCGCCTGCGCGGCCCCACAAGCTGCCCCTGCCGCTCCAGCCGCTGGAGAGGCGAAACCTAAGGAAAAGGCACCCGCCGAGAAGGCAGCGGCCGGGCCAACTGAGATCGTTTACCTGACCTGGGCGGGCCCTGAGGAGCTCAAGGTGATGCAGACGATCACCAAGGCGTTTGAGGAGGCCACCCCGGACGTGAAGGTCAAGATCGAGGTGCCGCCCCAGAACTACTGGGATAAGCTGCAAACGATGGTCGCCGGCGGCGTGGCGCCCGATATGTTCCGGATGGACTATGTCTATATGGCCGTCTGGGGCTCCAAGGGTGTTCCCATCCCGTTGGACGATTATATCCAGGCGGAGATCGACAAGAGCCAGTTCTACGAGCGGGTCTTCCTTGGGTACCAGTATCAGGGCAAGCAATTGGCTCTGCCTCAGGATGTGAACTCTCAGGTCCTGTTCTACAACAAGCGTCTGTTCGACGAGGCAGGCGTGAGCTACCCCGACGAGACCTGGAAATGGGATCCGGAGACGGGTGGTGACTTCCTCGAGGCAGCCAAGAAGCTCACGAAGGAGAAGCAATGGGGATACTCCCAGGACTGGTACTGGGAGCCGATCTCGCCGTGGATCTGGGAGAACGGCGGAGACTGGTACAACAAGGATCACACGAAGAGCACGATGAGCGATCCGAAGACGAAGGGAGGGCTCCAGTTCCTGGCCGACCTGCTGCTCAAGTATGAAGTCTCCCCCACCCCGGCCCAGATGTCCGGGCGGGATGCTCCGACGCTCTTCGGCACGGGGAACATCGCCATGTACCAGTCCGGGCGCTGGATGGTCCCGACCTTCCGGGCGATTGAGGGACTCGAGTGGGATGTGGCAGTCTTGCCTGAGGGCCCGGCTGGCCGATGGACAACCCAGGGTGGTACGGGCTCCTGCATCAGCAACCAATCGAAGCACCCGGATGCCGCCTGGAAGTACGCCAAATGGTATGTGGGTGAGATGGCTCAGAAGCTCATCGGCAAGCTGGCCTTCTCGACACCGATCCTGAAGAGCGTCTTGAGCTCGGAGGAGTTCCTGAAGAGTGTGCCGCCGGAGAACAACAAGGTTTGGGGGCAGACGCTGGAATGGCTTCGCCCCATGCCCGTCACCACGCACTTCGATCAGGTGGACAACATCCGAAGCACGGAGCTTACCGAGGTTTGGACGGGGCGGAAGAGCGTCGACGATGCCTGCCAGGCTATGGACAAGCAAATCAACGACGTGCTCGCAAGCTAACCTGCGGGAGAGGGCTCTTTCCTCCGGTGGAGCGGGTAGGGACGCTGGGAGGAGCGTCCCTACCCGGGGATTTACGTCAGGTCAGTTTGTCGAGGCGACCTCGGCAAATTGACCTGACGGACGCCAAGCGAACATCTGCCTGCTTATCGTTTTACTTATCTCTCAAGGAGAGGCGGACGTGGAACTTCTACTCAGATTCCTGGGGCCGGTGATCCGCCGTAGCGGAAAATCGAGGCGATGGTGGCGGATCCTCATCGCCGGCTACATATTCATCGCCCCTTGGTTGCTGGGCTTCCTCATCTGGACGGCAGGCCCTATGATAGCCTCGATTATCATTTCCCTGATGAAGTGGGAGGTCATCACGCCTCCTCACTTCGTAGGATTCCAAAACTTCGTCCATCTATTGCACGACCCGCTCTTTTCCATCTCGCTATACAATACGGCCTATTATACGTTCATCGGCGTGCCACTGCAACTGACTATGGCCCTGCTCCTGGCTATCATGCTCAACGTGAAGGTGCGTGGCATCGCCCTGTATCGCACTATTTATTACCTTCCTTCTGTCACGCCAGCCGTGGCCAGCGCCATGCTCTGGCTGTGGATCTTCAACCCTGAGTTCGGGCTGGCGAACGCCTTACTGGTGAAACTGGGGCTTCCCAAGCAGCTGTGGTTGATGGACCCTGTGCTGGCCAAGCCGGCCTTCATCGTCATGAGCCTATGGGGTGTCGGCGGAGCAATGGTGATCTTTCTCGCTGGCTTGCAGGGCATACCCAGCGAGCTTTATGAGGCGGCGAGCATTGATGGGGCAAACGGATGGCAGCGCTTCCGCTTCATCACGATTCCCATGTTAACTCCCATCATCTTCTTCAACCTGATCATCGGGTTGATCGATTCCTTCCAAATATTCACATCTGCCTTCATCATGACGAATGGGGGCCCACAAAACAAAACCCTGTTCTATGTGCTCTATCTCTATCGGAATGGCTTCCAGTACTTCAAGATGGGATATGCATCTGCTCTGGCCTGGGTCCTCTTCGTCATCATCTTACTCTTCACACTACTCCAGTTCAAACTGTCCAAACGGTGGGTGTACTACGAGACTGAACTGGGTATCTGACGACTAGACGTTTTGTCAAGGAGCAAAAACCATGACCACGACGGGACAAGAAAAGTCGGACCTGATCGCATCTGGGACTCTGTACGTGACCAGGCATAGCAAGAGCTTCCTGATCATGCAGGGAATCAAACAGGGGCTGCTGTATTTGCTGCTCTCCAGCATCAGCGTGATTATGCTTATCCCTCTCGTCTGGATGCTCTCGACTTCGTTGAAAGGGCGGGGGTTGGAGTTCGTATTTCCGCCTCAGTGGATTCCCAAGCCGGCCAAGTGGTCCAATTATCCTGAGGCTCTCACGATTCTCCCCTTCGGCCGATTCTTCCTGAACACAGTCATTATCACATTCTTCTCGCTCGTTGGCTCACTTATCTCGTCTTCTATGGTCGCCTTCGGGTTTGCCCGTATCCCATTCCCAGGGCGCAAGACGTTGTTCATGCTACTGCTCTCGACGATGATGCTACCTTACGTCGTGACGCTGATCCCCAGCTTCCTGCTCTTCAAATACTTACATTGGCTGGATACTTTCTTGCCTTTGACTGTGCCTGCCTTCTTCGGAGGAGGGGCGTTCTTCATCTTCCTCATCCGCCAGTTCTATGCCACGATCCCGATGGATCTGGATGAGGCTGCCGTGATCGACGGGGCTGGTTATTTCCGAATCTGGTGGTCTATTCTGCTTCCGCTCTCACGCCCTGTGCTGGCTACCGTCGCCATCTTCTCATTCATCTGGAACTGGAACGATTTCATGGGACCACTGATCTACCTGAATAGTCTGGAAAAGTTCACCCTGGCGCTGGGGTTGGCCAGCTTCCATAGTATGCACAACGCCCGGTGGAACCTGCTGATGGCTGCCTCTACCGTCGTCTTGATACCTGTGTTGATCGTCTTCTTCGTCGCCCAGCGCTATTTCATCCAGGGCATCGTCACCAGTGGGCTCGCCGGACGGTGAGCGCCATATCCGGTCGAACCAAAAGGGCCCGACCAGCGGCTTGGTCGGGCCCTTTTCGCTTGATAGGCCATCCCCTTATCGCAGCATACCGCGTATGATCACGTCCACGGCCTCCTCCTCGGTGAGGCCGCGAGCCATCAGTGTCTCCAGCTCCTTATGATTCACTGTGCCAATAGCTGCCTCGTGGGTCACGCGAGCCCTGTCATTGCGGACGACCACCACGGGGACGTTCCGCGCCACCGCGTGTCCCCGCACGATCTCGGTGCAATCCATATGGCCGCGAGCAAATGGGGCATTGCCCTCCGCGGTCGTGAACACCTCGCTCTTCGCCTCGTCTCGCACAGCCACGCGCGTCTTCGTCAAGCCACGAGCCCCCTCACCGTCCAGGTGAAGCACCTCATTAACCCGAATACGATCATTGGCCATGCCATAGGCCTTGGTCGTCATCTCGGCCACGCCCCCGGCTCCAACGCTGACGTCATAGTCGATTGCCATACGGCCCACGCGGCCGTGCACCAGGCTGAAGGTCGTGGCAAACCGCCCCCCATCCTCCACGACCACCCTGGTAGTGGGGAGGACCTCGATACCTCCATGCGGGCCGTGGAAATGGGATTCTGTGTACGTCATGGCAGCGTTTGCGCCGACGTGGATGCGCGCGTCCATGATGTGCTGTAGTTTGATCGCGTTGGGGAACGTGCAATGGGCTAGAAACTCAACTTGAGCTCCGGCGCCGATCTCATACTCGATGTCGATCCTCTGCACCCCCTCCGTCGGCAACATCCCAAAGCACAGGTGAATCGGATACTCAACCCGGGTTCCAGGCTCAACGAAGATGCGTGCCCGGATGCCGTCGGGAAGCTCCTCCGTCTCAAAGTGGACGCCGTGTGCGTCGTTTGCAGCCAAAACCTTATTGGCGTTCACGACCATCGTCGCCATACGCGGCATCCTGAGCGCGTCAGGATCGCCGCCTGCCTGCTTGTAAGCTTCCAGAATCGCCTCAAAGTCGCGGGCCCACCCTGGCTCTGGAACGATCACCTCGCGTTGCTGGGTCATGTCGCCCTCCGTTCGCTCCCCTCGGCGCCAGACGCGATGACCTCTGGCATCACAACGCCAACCGTCTCGTTATGCACCTTACACCGATGATCGTAGTATCGGCGGACATTAGCTGGAGCACCTCCAAAGACAATGCTGCCCTGGCACATCAAAGAGGCTGAATCGGCTACAGTCACCATCTCATCGCGATGGGTGATGAGTAAGATCGATGTACCCTGGTCGGCCATACGGCGGATGAGGGCTGCGATGTCGCTTAGGCTGAGTGTGTCCACCCCCGAGTCCGGCTCATCCAGGATAGCCAGCTTGGGTTGCATGGCGTACACGGCCGCCAACTCAATGCGCTTACGCTCACCGCCGGATAGAGAGTGGTTAATGGAGCGATTCAGATACCTTGCGGGGGAAAGGTCCACCGCCTCCAGTGCCTCCGCCGCCCGTCGCCGATCCGGCTCCGGCATTCCCAATATCAAGTACTTCCCCACCGATATGCCCTCGAAGCGGGCTGGCTCCTGCCATGCCAGTGTGAGCCCCAGTTTCGCCCGCTCGGTGATGGACAGGCGTGTGATGTCATGTCCATCGAATAGGATGTGTCCCGAGTCTGGCTCGTATCCAGTGCACCCCATCAGGGTGTAGGCCAGGCTAGATTTACCGGAGCCATTGAGGCCTAGAAGCCCGTGAATCTCACCCCGGCGGATGGTCAGGTACACCTTGTATAAAATGGGGCGCCCATCGCGGCGGAGTGAGAGATCCTCAACTTGTAGCAAAGGCTCCTGACTTGAGCGAGATGTCATAACGAGTTCCCCTCATATGCTGAGCTCGCCCGCAACACTGCGGACGGGCTGAAGTGTTCTTACAGCCCTAGGATATCACAATTTATGAATTTATGTGATATCTCGCATGTATACTACGAGATACCGGGAGCATTAGCCATGACGTAGATCACGACAATGTAGGTACCATAGCAGATGGCCCTCCCGCACAGGCGATCCCACGGGAGGGCCATCTGTCGTTATCAATAATCAACCGAGACTACTTGATGAGATGCAAAGCGCGCAATACAGCCGTCAGGCATCCTGGCGGTGGTTCTGGAGGGGGCTCAGGCCCTGGTGGAGTGGGCCCTGGCGTGGGCGTCGGCTCTGGGGTAGGGGATGGCGTCGGTGTTGCGCCCTCTCCGGCATGAATGGCAGCGTAGACGTCAGCCCGGCCTGCTCCTTGAGCGTTCGCATCTTCGCCCAGGTCGACCGCTCCCGCCTTCAGCCGCTCCGCAACCTGTTCGGGTGTAAGCGATGGCTCAGCCTCTAGCAGGAGAGCTGCGGCTCCAGAGCAGTGGGGCGTTGCCATGCTCGTGCCAGAGGCCGAGGTGTAGAAATCGTTGACCGGATGTCCCATGCCGGTACCACTCGCCCGCGCGGCGACGATGTTATAGCCTGGGAACACGATGTCCGGCTTTACACGCCCATCTGACGTCGGCCCGCGAGAGGAGAAGCTTGCGATCTGATCGTCGTCCGTGGAGGCCCCCACCGTGATCACTTTCCGCGCACACCCGGGTGATCCCACAGTGCTGCCTCCGGGGCCGGCATTGCCCGCCGCCACGCAGACGACGACGCCGTGGGATACCGCAGCATCACACGCGACGGAGAGGGCGTCTGTGCCGTCGCAGGAGCCATCGCTGCCCAGGGAGAGGTTGATGACCTGGGCTCCCTGGTTCACAGCCCACTCAACGCCAGCGATCACATCACTCATGTATCCCCCGCCATCGTCTCGAAGGACTTTGGCTACCATCAGGAGAGCCTCTGGAGCTATACCGACATACTTCCCGTTGCCCGCTTTGCCGCTGCCGGCGATGATGCTGGCGACATGGGTGCCATGCCCATGACCGTCATGGGCCGACTCGCTGGCGAATCCTTTCGTGGCGATGACGCGACCTTCGAAGTCCGGGTGTGTCTCATCGATACCAGTATCCACGACGGCTACCTTGATGCCATTTCCGCGATATCCCTCGGCCCACACCTCGGGAGCGCGGATATGGGGCACGGAAACGTCCAACATCGTGTGTACAGGGAGATCCTCCCATACGTCCTCGACATCGGGATCCTGGGCCAACTCCTCGACGATCTGCCGGCTGGCTACCAGCGCGCTGGCGGGGATGAGCTCATAGTGATGCCTGACGACAATGCCGCGCGCGCGGACGGTGATTCGCGCGCGCGTGGCCTCTACCGATCGGTAACGCACGATGACACGAATGGGTTCATCCGCGCTCAGAGTTGCCAGCCGGGCATGTAGTCCGCCTCTGATCTTTCGCCCCCCAGGGGGTTGTTCGATGCTCATGTGTCACGCTCCTTCGGCATCGGATGCACAGCGCGGTCGATCTCGATCGAGGTCACCCACGGCTGATCAGCCAATGCCAACACGGCCGTGGCTGGGCCCTCAACGGCCAGCCCGGGCACAAGCTGAAAGACACGATGGATGTTCAGGCCCATGCTCTCGATGGCCGGACGGCACGATTGGGGGTCTTCCGTCACGCGGACGATCACCCGGACGGAGGCTTGTGGAGCTGTGTCCAGCCAGCGTTGTAACTCAGGGCGGATCACCCCCGAGCGTTTACGCCGTCTTAACCAACGCGATAGAAAGGTTTTCATATTTGGATTATAACATCGCTTCGGTCGGTGAACAAAGGCACTACGCGCGCCAGTAACTGTTCCGTAAGCAGTTAGAGATCATCTACTACTGTCCTCAAGCCATCACTTTCTTGCCTTAGAAGCCAACTTGATGCAAAATCACACTGACGGTGCTCATAACCGGAAGACCCTCGTCAGGTGGGGAGGCGACACGAGCGAGGCTCGATTACCTCCCCTTTACCCGAGGAACAGGACATGATGTTAAGGAGATACGCGTGTGAGCTGGCGTGGGCTTTATGGGCACATATAAGCATAGATGCAAAGACTTTCAACGCTCATGTTGGCGCAAACGAGAAGGGGCAAAGGAATGCGTCGCCTATCTGATGTGGGGGCGGCCATCCGGTTGCCCCTACGGGAAAATTGCGCAGCTCATCCCAATATGAGCGATACACAAGGGATCCTCCCCCAGTTTACCCCCTGTTCAGATCGTCTACCGCAGATCAATTATGTGCCACTCTATTCTCCTGAGAACATCCGGAAGCCATCAAAAAGGATAACGCTCTTACCCTGCTCCCCCAAAGAGCAATCGGGAAGGGGCAAGAATGCCAAGTGTGGCAACATGGGATGAGATACCGACGCTGAGCGTCCCGATGATGCCCCCCGGATGCTCTCCCCATCACTTAGCGAGGAGGTATCTGTGAGAAAACAGGAGCAAGAATTGGATTGGAGGGTAGGAGGTCCCCAAGGTAGCGGTGTGGACACCGCTGCAGGCATTTTCGCCCGTGCCTGCGCCATCGGCGGGCTCTACCTGTTCGGGCGGCGAGAGTATTTCTCCAACATCAAAGGGCGACACAGCTACTACGATGTGCGTGTCTCCCATCGAGTGGTAACCAGCCATCGTGATACGGTGGACCTGCTTACCACATTCGAGGCTGAAAGCCTGATTCGGCACGCTTTGGCTGTCGTGCCAAGCGGCGCAATCATCTACAACGCCAACGACGCCGATGTAGCTCTGGATCGCATTGTCTTCCTTGACTCGCGCCTGCGAGAAGATCTAACGACCTACCTAGCGGAACGGGATCTTCCCCCAACAACGGCAGGTCTCTTGGAGGACGCCCACCGGCGTAACGTCCTTACCTACGCCGTCCCCTACGCTGAGATATCAAGCGCCCTCGCCGAGAAGCTTGGCATCCCAAAAGCAACCGCCTCACGCACCTTGAACACGGTGGCCGTCGCTATATCCACCGCGCTACTGGACTATGATCCCCAGTATCTGGTGAAGGCGTTGGAGAAGATTTTCTCCGGCCGTGAGCGCATCATCAACATGAACATAGAAGCTGTCAACCTCGCCTACCAGTTCGTGCATGCTGAGTTTGACACTCACGAGTTTGGCTTCAGGCTCACCCCGGAAAAGACCTCCGAGCGACGGTTGCTGATCAACGGACACCAGGCTGTGGCTATGGGGAAGCTGGCGGGGGGCATGAGCTTCCAGTCATATTATCCCATCAGCCCGGCAACCGACGAGAGCGTCTTCCTGGAGGCTCATCCGACGTTCCCCTCACGCACTGAGGGCCGCGGGCTAACCGTTGTCGTCCAGACAGAAGATGAACTATCCGCCTTGGCGATGGCGTCAGGTGCGGCACTCACCGGCGCGCGTAGTGCTACAGCGACTTCCGGGCCAGGTTTTTCCCTCATGGCCGAAGGCCTCGGATGGGCTGGCATGAACGAGGTGCCCGTAGTCATCACCCTTTATCAGCGCGGCGGCCCATCCACTGGTATGCCCACTCGTAGCGAGCAAGGAGACCTTCTGTTCGCCATTTTTGGCGGCCACGGTGAATCCCCGCGAATCGTGATCGCATCTGGCGACCTCATGGAGGCGTTCTATGATGCAGCTCAGGCGTTTAACTACGCGGAACGCTACCAGATGCCTGTGATCCATTTGGTGGACAAGGCGATGACAAGCATGATGCAGGTCGTTCCCGTCTTTGATCTCGAATCCATCAAGCTCGACCGTGGGGAGCGCTACACACCTACTTCCGACCAAGATAATGGGCGGTCTCCTCGCTTCGCCATCACGGAATCGGGCATCTCTCCCCGGCCCTTCCTCGGGCAACCGGGGGGCAAATACTGGATGACCGGCGTTGAGCACACCGAGTACGGACGCGTCACGGAGGACCCGGTGATCCGGGAACAGATGATGGAGAAGCGAGCCCGGAAGCTCGAACTGGCCTTGCGTGAGATTCCACCGGAGGAGAAGATCCGCATCTATGGATATCCTGGGTCTCCATTCACCATCATGAGCTGGGGATCCAATAAAGGCGGTATCCTCGATGCTCTGGAGCGTCTGCATGAGGACGGCATCACCGCCCGGCTGATCCAGGTACGGCTTCTGTGGCCATTCCCTGTGGATGTGATCCAGCCTCAACTGGAACAGGCAGATCCCCTCGTCGTCGTCGAGTCCAACTACTCCGGGCAGTTCGCTGCTCTGCTCCGGCAGAACACCGGGCGCGCTGCCGACTACCTCGTTGTGAAGTACAGCGGTCGTCCTATGTCCGGACAGGCATTATATCAGGCGTTTAAAGCCATCCACAAAGGGACAAGCCCATCGCGCGTCGTCTTGCGCAATCCCTATGAGTAAAGCTAGGAGACGTGAGGAAAGGTGGTGTCCATACCATGACGGTAACAGCACAAGCGAAGTCCAGGATCACAGCGAAGGATTATCGTACCGAGTATCCTATCGATTGGTGTCCAGGCTGCGGAGACTATGGCATTCTCAACGCCCTACAGCAAGCCTTGGCGAGGCTTGGTATCCCCCCTCACAAGACGGCTATCTTCGGTGGCATCGGCTGCTCAGGGAAGACACCGTATCATCTCAACGCCTATGGTATCCATACATTGCACGGCCGCGTGCTCCCCTATGCGACAGGAGCCAAGCTGGCTAACCCAGAACTTACCGTCGTCGCCATCAGTGGGGACGGCGACGGGCTTGCCATAGGTGCAGGTCATTTCGTTAACTCCGGCCGACGGAACGTTAATCTGACATATATCCTCCACAACAACGAGGTGTACGGGCTAACCAAGGGACAGGCAGCCCCTACCCTTCCGCTGGGGATGAAAACCAGGAGCCAGCCGGAACCAAACATACAAAGCCAGGTACACTCGCTGCTTTTAGCCTTCGCTTCCGGGTTTACCTGGATCGGCCGCGGGTACGCCTATAACGTGCGTCAGCTCATCGATCTCATACAACAGGCCATCACCCACCCAGGGCTAGCCTATCTGGAAGTGCTACAACCATGCCCAACCTACAACGACCTGCATACTCGGGAATGGTTCGCCGAACGCGTCTACTCGCTGCAGGACGAAGGGTACGATCCTCTGGTCCCCGAAGATGCCGATGAGGCTTATGTGGAAGCCAAAACGTGTCAATACCTCGAGAAAGCCTTCGAGTGGAATGAGCGCATCCCAACAGGGGTGTTCTTGCAAAACCTGTCTGTTCCCTCCTTCGAAGCTCGCATCGCCAATCGGACACCAATCTATAAGACGCTTCCTCCGGCCCGGCGCATCATCGCCGATGAGACAGGGCACACGGCCACGGACTTAAGCGAGATCTTCGATGAGCTAGCTATGACGTAGCCCACCGATCAAGGCATAACTAGAAAAGCACACGCTTCGTGGGGATCCCGGCTTCCCCCATAGGAGCCGGGATCCCCACGTTTTACCATAGTTGAGTCACCTTGCGATGTCCTCACCCCCGGATACCCGCGCCTGCTCACCGTTGGGGTAAGAGAACTGCCCATATGTGTATCAGGGACACCGCATTCCATGCGCATCCAGTCCAGTAGGGTTGTGCACTCTATGATCCAGACGCCTGACAGCCCGGGGAACCCCCACTAGGTTCTTGAAAGAGCCTCACCGCCATCGCCATGATCTCGACAGCAACACCCGGGCATGGTATAGTAGCTCCAGCTCGTGCGGGAAGAAGCGAGTCATCTTGCTATCCCACGGAGGTACCTATGGATCCCCGGATCATTCGTATGAAACTTGATATCCTGCACCGACGCGCCATTGTGCGGGCATGGCCCATCAGCCCATATGAGGCACGCACGGCTGATCACCTGGCGCCAGGCGAATACCGCTACGATGGCGACTGGGCCCCGGTGGACGGCGAGGGGCGGTGGCCCGCCGGGAAGACCGTGTTCCTGCGCGCCGATGTTCAGCCTCCCGATGAGGTGCCTGCCGATCAACTCCACCTGGCTTTCAACGGAGAGGGATTGGAAGGCATGATCAGCATCGACGGGCGCCCCTACGCGGGCATTGATGCCAATCACACCCACGTGCACATACCTCATGCCAGGCCCTTTCACCTGGAGGGTGAATTCATCGCTGTTCCGCGCGTGATGTGCCTGCCGGAACTGGCGTCCGAGCAAGGCCGGCTGCGCTGGATTCGCCTGGAGCAGGTGGATGAGGCAATCGAAGCCGCCTGGTATGACCTCCGTTTCGCCTGGGAGGCCAGCCAGGTTGTAAAGGACAAACGTCGCCAACAACGCATCGCCCGGGCGCTTGAGGATGCCCTGTTGGCCATCGACCTGACGCTCCCCTACGACCGACTGCGGCAAGAGGTGGAGCAGGCGCGCCGTATCCTGAGTGAGGGGATTGAGCAGATCGCGCCGGACCCGGAAGGGGGACATATCTTTCTCACCGGGCATTCCCACATCGATACAGCCTGGCTATGGCCGATTCGAGAGACAATCCGTAAATGCGGCCGCACCTTCAGCACGGCCTGCCGACTGATGGAGCGTTACCCCGATTACCGGTTCTCCTGCAGTCAGCCGCAGCTCTACGCCTACACCAAGCAGCACTACCCCACACTATACGAGGAGATCAAACGCTGGGTACGCGAGGGACGTTGGGAGACCACTGGTGGTATGTGGGTGGAAGCCGACAATAACATTCCCTCAGGTGAGGCACTGATCCGGCAGATCCTATACGGCGTGCAGTTCTTCCAAAAGGAATTCGGCACGCGGCCGCGCGTGTGTTGGTTGCCCGATGTGTTCGGCTATCCTGGCAACATCCCCCAAATACTGATCGGCTGCGGCCTGACCTCTTTCTTCACGACGAAGCTACACTGGCAGGCGCGCAATGAGTTTCCATACCATCTCTTCTGGTGGGAGGGAATCGACGGGACATCTGTCCTGGCCCACATTCCCCGACTGAAGCGCGGCTACAACGGCCATCCCACGCCGGAGGAGCTCGCGCTGGCCTGGGGCCAGTTCAACGAGAAGGGCGTGTACGACGAGGTACTGTTCCCCTTCGGCTTCGGGGATGGTGGCGGCGGCCCCACCGCGGAGATGCTGGAATATGCCAAACGGGCCGAGCAGTACCCTGGCCTGCCCGCGTGCCGCCAGGGGCCTGAGGAAGCCTACTTCGATCGCGTGCGCGCGGCCTCGCCTGAGCTGCCGACATGGCACGGCGAGCTCTACCTGGAAACCCACCGCGGCACGTATACCACCCAGGCCGCCATCAAACGCGCCAACCGGAAGAACGAGCTACTCCTCCGCGAGGCCGAGATCGCTGGCGTGCTGGCCCGTTGGACCGGAGCCGATATCGCTATGGACGCGCTGCACTCCGCCTGGGAGAACCTGCTACTCCTCCAATTCCATGACATCCTGCCTGGGTCGTCCATCGGTCAGGTGTACGAAGAGGCCGCGCGCGACCATGCTCGTATCGAGACGATCGCACGAGGCTTGCGTGACACCGCTCTGCGGGCGATTGCCGACCGTGTACCCGCCGCCACATTGCTTGTCTTCAACAGCCTCTCCTGGCAACGCAACGACATCGCTGCTGCGCGGGTCTCAACCCCCGGCGAGCCCATCGAGCTGGTCGCTCCAGACGGGCAGACGATCCCGGCCCAAGTCATCGCCCGGCATGATGGGGAGGCCGAGATCGTCTTCGCCCCCCAGGTCCCGTCCCTCGGCTACACGACGCTCACGATACGCCCGGCCGCACAACCCCCGGCAAGCAGCATCTCCGTCACCCGGGAACGGCTGGAAAATCGCTTCTTCATTATCGAGTTGAACGACATCGGCGAGATCACCCGCTTGTACGATAAGCGGTACCAACGTGAGGTAATTCCCCCTGGCGAGCGGGCTAACCGTCTCCAGCTCTTCCAGGATGGGCCGGAACGAGAGGCCGCATGGAATGTGCACGCCACGTTCGAGCGTCGCGAGTATCCTTTTGAGGGCGAGACGAGCATCGCAGTCATCGAAACCGGGCCAGTGCGCGGGGCTGTGCGCGTCGCCCGCCACCACCGCGACAGCCGGATCGAGCAGGACATCATGATCTACGACACGCTGCCTCGCATCGATTTCGTGACCCGGGCTGATTGGCAGGAGCGAGAGGTCATGCTCAAGGTAGCGTTCCCTGTGGAGGTGCTGGCTGACCAGGCAGCGTTCGAGATCCAATTCGGAGCGATCCAGAGGCCAACTCATCGCAATACCTCGTGGGACCAGGAGAAGTTCGAGGTACCCGCGCACCGATGGGCTGACCTGTCCGAGGCCGGATACGGGGTTAGCTTGCTCAACGATTGCAAGTACGGCTATGACGTCAAAGGCAACGTGCTTCGGCTGACGTTGCTGCGCGGCCCCGAATGGCCGGATCCCAACGCGGATCGAGGCCATCATGAGTTTACTTATTCCCTATGGCCTCACGCCGGTAGTTGGCAACAGGGTGGAACTGTTCGAAGTGCCTGGGAGCTGAACGTTCCTCTGGTCTGCGTGCCTGCCACGGATGGTAACGGCACGCTGCCCGCTACACATAGCTTCATCGAGGTGACGGGGCCGGCTGTAGTGGAGACGTTGAAACCGGCGGAGGATGGCGTCGGCGACATCCTGCGGCTGTACGAGCCAAATGGCGGCCGAGGACCAGTGACCGTGACATCGGCGAATGCTTTGTTGGGAGTGGAGGTGTGTAACCTGGTCGAGGAAACCGAGGGCCCACACCCGTTCGCACCGAATCGCTTCTCGTTCGACATTCGCCCGTTCCAGATTCGCACCTTCCAACTAAGGCTTGGTACCCGGGAGTAGACGTTACACCCTGACCTGCGATTTATCCTCCTGCATACGCAACGGGTGGCGAAGGGTAGACCCTTCGCCACCAGACCTTCATAACCGTGCCTACGATAGCTCATAGGATGCAACGAGGGAACAGAAAGCTAAGGCCCTCCCGGGGAGATATGGCTTAATGATGCCTCAATGAGGGCCAGGGTGAGCTCCTTGGGATTCGCCAGCGGCGCGTCGTCCAGGATCGGGCCGACACAAGCGGGACAACCTGCAGCACAGCCACAGCGGGTGATGACATCCTGACTATCTCTAAGCAAGGTTGGGATGATCGCATACAGGCGCTCCGCGAAACCCACACCGCCTGGGACCTTGTCGTACAATGTGATAGTTGGCAACCCTGTGTTGGGTGACCGTTCCTCCGCAATCGCGCCGAGATCCCGCGGGTCGCACATCAGGTGAACGGCAGCAACGTGGGAAAGCACGTAGGCTAATCCTCCCAATCCGGTACGCATCCGCTCGACGCGCTCCACCTGGCGATGACACCTCGGGCAAAGGGTGATCAAGTTCTCCAGACGATTGGCCTTCCGACGCGCTTCCGCTATGTCCTCACCGCGCTGGCGCGCCTCCAGGATAAAAGCCCGCAACGGCCGGATATGATGCACGTCATGTTGTCGTCCCGGGGACTCCGGCGCACCGCATCGCACACACCGGAAGCCATCCCGTTCGCGAGCGCGCCGTCGCTGTCGCTCCCAGTCCGGGCCATAGTTAAGCGGATCCCCCACCCATTGTCCCTTCTCCCGCAGGTCATCCAACAGCTCCTCGGGGAAGCTGAGCCAGAATGCCGTGGTTTCCATCTCCTGCTCGGGCAGATCGATCTCCCCCCATCCCAAGGTCTCATGGGTATAACGGCGGACCCTGCGATACCTCGTCGCGCGAGACGTGATGGTCACCTCCCCATAGGCGCGCCGGGCCCTGCCCTGATCGGCCTGGGCGTATGTGTCCCGGACGTGAACGGACTCTGTGGCACTGGCCTCTGTGTAGTAATCCACATCCATAGGCCGGACCCATGCCTGCCCCTGCTCCCAGTCCAGATGCTCCACCAGGTAGCTTTGCCCCTCGTGCAGGTAGATGGCACCCTCATGCAGCAAGGTCGGAACGCTAAAACGGTCCATCTCACCGATGGGCATGGCCGGGTCACCTGACTCATCCCTCACCATGATCACGAACCGATCTGGAGATGCGGTGCGGAGCGAGAGTCCTTCAGCCGGGTAAGTCTGGCCGATCCAATACCAGGTGTCGGGACCCGGATACACGCTGCCCTCCTCGGCCAGATACTCCAGGATAGGAGTGACATCCTCCAGAGCCCCAAAGGGCTCTCCTTGACGGAAGGGGAGCTCAAAGGCGGCGCACCGCAGGTGGTCGGCCAAAATCGTGAGATTGTCGGGATGAATCAGGGCCTGTTCCGGGTCGCGATCGAAGAGGAACTCTGGATGCGCCGCGATGTACTGGTCCAGCACGCTGCCCCCGGCGATCAGCACCGCCAGGGATTGGTCGTGGCGGCGGCCCGCACGTCCGGCCTGCTGCCGCACCGAGGCGATGGTGCCTGGATAACCTGTCAACACGGCCGCGCTGAGTTGCCCGATGTCGATACCAAGCTCCAGCGCGTTGGTGGCGATTACGGCCCTCACCTGCCCCTCCCGTAGCCCGCGCTCGTTCTCTCTCCGTTGCGAGGGTAGGTAGCCGCCCCGATATCCCCTCACCTGCTCTTGCCTCAAGCCCAGCCGGCGGGCGCCATCCCGCAGGTATGTGAGCAATACTTCCGTTGTGAGCCGCGACCGGGTGAAGACGATGGTCTGCAACCCGTGTTCCAACAAATACCGGGCAATCCGCTGGGCCTCCAAAATCGGGCTACGCCGTATACCCAGCTCTGCGTCGACCAGAGGCGGGTTGTAAATGATGAAGTGCTTCTCGCCACGAGGGGAGCCATCCCGGTCGACCAACGTCATGGGCGCCTCGATGAGACGGGCGGCAAACTCAGACGGGTTCGCGATCGTCGCCGAGGTACCGATAAACTGGGGGGCGGAACCGTAAAAGTGGCAGATACGCCGGAGCCGACGCAGCACGTTCGCCATGTGAGAACCGAACACGCCGCGATAGACGTGTAGCTCATCGAGCACCACATAGCGCAGGTGCTCGAAAAAGCGATCCCAGCGCGTGTGAGAGGGTAGAATACCCAGGTGTAGCATGTCAGGGTTACTCAACACCAAACGGGCGGAGCGCCGAATCACCGGCCTCTGCTGCCTGGGAGTATCCCCATCGTATGTAGCAACCCAGTGCGTCGGTAGTTCGAGTGCCGCCAGGAGCGACTCCAGCTCGGCCCGCTGATCGTACGCCAGCGCCTTGGTGGGGAACAGATAGAGAGCGGTGCTCTCCGGGTCTCGGAGCAGACGGGAGAGGACGGGTAGGTTATAGCAGAGGGTCTTCCCAGAGGCGGTCGACGTGGTGATCACGACATGCTGGCCCTGCTCGACGGCAGATAACGCGGCTGCCTGATGCGTGTATAAGCGACGGATGCCCCGGCTTACCAGGACATCGCACAGGCGCCTGTCGAGTTCAGCCGGGAAGGGCGCGTATGTGCCCGGCCGGGCGGGTATGCGACGCCAGGCGACCACGTGCCGCATGAAAGAAGGCATGAGCTGCAGTGCCTGGATGGCCTGTGAGATGGACACTGGGATACTCCTGACTGGGGATCTATATCAGTGGCGCAACACGCGACCCTGCAAACTGCTTTGACATGGTATCATCGGCTGCAAGGAGAGGCAAGGCAAGGGTAACTGTTCGCCGTTGGGGTAAAAAGGGCTAGCTGCACTGCATCCTCGCACATCGAGTCTCACGAAGTTGTGTGTCCTGCAGCTAAACGGGCCGAGGGCTTGTTGGCCCCCACCTGTAGTCCCCCCTCCCCCAATTCGCTCCGCTGGGCGTGGGAGAAGGAGGGCTGGGGGATGAGGGCCATCCGCGGCCAAAGCACTTGGATCCAGGCGCCTGTATTGAGTGTGTCTTCACCCACATCGTTCACCGGATGCCAATAAAATCTAGTGGGGGAACGGTGAACAGCCACAAATTGGAGAGGTGAAAACGCCACAGACCCAGCCCCGTAACATCTCGGGAAGCTAGAGCACATGGAGCGCGCATTCCGAAAGTGACCTCAACCGTCGCACGATGATCAGTCTCCACGGCCGCGAACTACGGAAACGAACTCTACCTTCCGCGTTTGACGCGCCGTTTGGGTAGTGATATACTCCCCTTGACAATTGAATAGCCAAACCGTTGTCTCGCCGCTATGAGGCAACGCGACAAACGCGACAGGGGTACCCGACGCCCGGATGCTAGGGTCTAAGGGGGGAAGCCGGTGAGAGTCCGGCGCTGTCCCGCAACTGTAATCCTGCGCATATGAGTGCAGCAGGAGAGCCAGGTCGCCCGCCTCTGTCGATTCTCGACCCACCTTCGAGCGAAAGGGGGGCGGGAGAGCGACGAAAGTCGGATTTCCAACCCCTTGTCGAGTGTGGCAAGGGGTTTTTGCATCGTTGTGGGAGCTCCTCCGCCATAGGGTGGGGGAGCTCTCGCTGCTTTCACGAGGAGCTTATTGGAGCTGTGGAGAGTGGAGGATGAGACGCACTACGGCATGGGCGACGATATTGCTCGTGCTGCTCCTGGTATGGATGCCCTTGATCAGCACCGCCCGATCGGCCCCAACAACGGCTACGGCCAGGCAGTTCGCTGTGACGCGCGCTCTGGCTTGGTTGCGTACGCAGCAGCGGAGTGACGGCTCCCTCGGTGCGCTGACCACGACAGCCGACGCCGTGTTCTCCGTCGCGCTGGCGGGTCAGGATCCGGCTGGAGCCGAGTGGACCCCCAACGGGCGTAGCCTTCTAGATGCACTACGATCGCTGTCCGGGACTCAAGCCACGAATGCAGGCCGCATCGGCAAAGCATTGCGAGCCCTCGGCGCGGCGGGGTTCACGACCACCGATCCCACTGTGTCCGACCTGATCGCCAAACTTGAGGCCCTCTACGACCCCAATACGGGGCTCTACCATCCCAGCCAGGGGTTCTACAACGCTCTGGCCGTAGAAGGACTTGCTCGGGTGGGAGCTGCCGTGCCATCCAAGGCAGTCCAAGCACTTCTGGACCATCAGAAGACCGATGGTAGCTGGGGGTGGCAATTCGATAATCCCGAGGCAGCCGGTGATATCGACACAACCGGACAGGTTATGCGCGCGCTCGCGATGGCTGGCGTCTCCCCCAATGACCCAGCTATGCTCCGGGCGGTGACCTTCCTCGCAGAACACCAGCGCGCCGATGGCGGCTGGAGCTGGGATGCGACGGGGGCATCGAGCGATGGCAACGCTACGGGAATGGCCCTGGCAGGCTTGGTCTCCATCGGCGTGAACCCGATAGCCTCACCGTTCGCCAGTCAGGAACCCACTGCGCTATCGTTTATCCTGGGACTACAGCAGCCATCTGGAGCATTCGCCTACCTGCCAGACCGCCCGGATGACAACCTATTGGCCACGTTGGACATCATCCCGGCCCTGAGCCCCCAATGGCCGGGTGATCACGCCCTCCCCATCGGCGTGTTCTTACCTAACGTTATGCATCGGGGGTAATCTCTCTTCTGATAGGAGGAAAAGCATGTCCAAACATCATCGAGTCCGCCTAGTCACCGTACTGGCCATCGCGCTACTGCTCCTCACCGTGAGCAGCCTGGCCGTCGGCGCAGACAACGGCGCCAAGCGCGTAGGCCTCGTCATCCGCTACAGCGACGGCTCTGTTCATACAGAAGTCGTCACCGTACCTGCCGAAGCGACCACATTCGAGGTACTACAAGCAGCCCACATCGACCTGGTGTGGTCGGACTCTGGCTTCGGCCCAGCCGTATGCAAGATCGGTCCAGACGGCTGCCCAGCCGATAACTGCTTCTGCGATCCGACCCACTTCTGGGGCTACTGGCACCTCAACGCCGATGGCACGGATTGGGAGGTGTCCGGCGTAGGCGTGGGCGGCTATACGCCCAACGATGGCGCCGTGGAGGGGTTCGCGTGGACAGGGTTCGATGCGAACTATAATCCATTGGTAAAGCCGCCCGTGTACACTTTCGATGAGCTGTTGGCTATGGCTCATCCTCCCGCCCAGATCCCTGAGCCGGCGACGTTGCTCCTACTGGGCGGCGGGTTGGCTGGTCTGGCAGGATACGTACGTCGCCGGGCGCGAGCCGCTTGATCACACAACGATGCGAGAGGAGCGCGATCATGTATAGTACGATGAAAACTCGCATTGACCAGCTCACGCGCGGGTGCGTGATCGCGCTCCTCGGTCTGATCTTCCTAGCGGCCGCGCTGCCTTCCGTCCCTGCCTCGGCCGATGGCCCCAACCGGGTGGGGTTGGTCGTACAATTCCCAGATCACGTATTCACGACCTGTATTACATTCAATGAATCGAAGATATCGGGATATGATGTTCTTGCTCGCTCCGGACTGGAGCTGAGCATAGACGCATCGTCCAGCTACGGCGTGGCCGTATGCGGCATAAACGGCGTGGGGTGTAGCTTCCCGGCCGAGGATTGCTTCTGCCAGTGCCAGGGAGCTCACTGCGTCTACTGGTCTTATTGGCATCTCAAGAACGGCCAGTGGGAGTATTCCCAATTGGGGGCCAGCAATTACTTCGTCCAGGATGGGGATGTGGAAGGATGGTACTGGGGGGAAGGGGAGCTCAACATGACGGCCAATCCACCGCCAGTGTTCACCTTCGATGCGCTGTGCGCCCCCCCTACGCCTACGCCAACTTCCACGCCCACAGCAACGCCGACCTCCACGCCGGTCCCATTGCAGGTCGACTTCTCTGTAGATGATTCGACGATCGATGAGGGAGAGTGCACATACCTGCGATGGAAGGTGCAGGGCGCTCAGGCGCTCTACCTGGACGGTAATCCGGTCGGCAGTTCCGGGACGCGCAAGGTATGCCCCACGAAGAGCATGAGCTACCGGCTGCAAATCGTGCTGGCTCAGGGGGCACAAGAACGGCTGGTGAGCGTCGACGTGCGACCCGCTACGCCCACACCGACCCACACCCCAACGCCAACAGCTACATGGTCGTGGTTCCACAAGGCCACGCGGACGCCCACGCCTACCCCTCAGACGGCGCACCCCGCCACGCCCAGCACATCGGGGACCGTGCCCACGCCCACGTGGACGCCCTCGCCTACGGCCACCCCCACTCC
>JAGHDS010000334.1 GCA_021159845.1 Anaerolineae bacterium | reverse complement strand
TATATCTTGTTCGCCATGGTTCTCCCCCTGCAAATGGTAAACTCGACCGTAGTTTACCCCAGGAGGGGAGGGTTATCAAAATCAGTCTGATGAGGTACTAGATAGGATGGATGCTTATGTAGTGATATTCAATAAGACTCCATCTCATGACAATGATGTATGCATTTCACAGACAATATATCACTACGTATCTGCCATGTCAATGGCGTTACCTTAAAAGTTAGGGCTTTTCAAAGATCTAATAGATGCCATTCCTTGCTCCTCAAATCGACCTTGCCCTGCCCTGAGGGACGCCTATCCGGAAGGGAGGAGACCGTTCATGGGCGGAGAGAAGGGCCTTTCGAAGGGGCTAGCGCCCCTCCGAGTCGTCCCACCTTAAGCCATTGGCGTCCTAGATCGCGCAAATGTTAGAACACTGAAAAGCCCTGCATTGGGCGCGTGATAGATTGACGCTGATTCTGGCGAAGAGTATAATGCCTTACCTCTTCTGGGGCGGACGGGGAATCAGGAGGTCCCCACTCGCCCGGGCAGGCGAGGAGCACTGACCACCCAATCTCTGCACAAGGACATTCGGTATGGGGCGAAGTCTGGCCTACAAGATTATGGAGGAACACCGAGTCGCCGGGGAGCTGTCGCCCGGCCGAGAAGTAGCCCTGCGCATCGATCAGACGCTCACTCAGGATGCCTCCGGGACAACCGCTTACCTCCAGTTCGAGACGCTGGGGATCCCTCGCGTACGCACAGAGCTGTCGGTATCCTACGTTGACCACAACCTGCTCCAAACGGGCTTTGAAAGCGCCGATGACCACCGCTTCCTGCAGAGCTTCGCGGCTCGTTATGGCATCTACTTCAGCCGGCCAGGCAACGGCATCTGTCACCAGGTGCACTTGGAACGATTTGCTCGTCCTGGCCGCACACTGCTAGGATCCGACTCGCATACGCCCACAGCCGGCGGGATGGGGATGTTGGCCTTCGGCGCTGGTGGCCTCGATGTAGCCGTCGCGATGGGAGGTGGGCCGTATTACCTGACCACACCGCGCGTGCTGGGGGTTCATCTCACGGGGAAGCTACCGCCCTGGGTCTCGGCCAAAGATGTAATCCTGGAGATGCTGCGCAGGCTGAGCGTAAAGGGAGGCGTGGGATATATCGTTGAGTACTTCGGTGATGGTGTACGTAGCCTGGATATTCCGTCCCGCGCGACGATCGCCAATATGGGAGCGGAGCTGGGTGCTACAACCTCCATCTTCCCCAGCGATGAGGAAACACTACGTTACCTGAGGGCCCAGGGACGAGAGGACGTATGGGTGCCCCTGGCCGCCGACCCTGACGCTACATATGATGAAGTGATCGAGATCGACCTGGGACATCTGGAACCGCTCATCGCGTGCCCTTCCAGCCCGGATAACGTCGTGCCGGTACGAGAGGTGGCGGGGACGCCAGTGGCCCAGGTGTGCATAGGATCCTGCACCAATTCATCCTATCTGGACCTCATGAAGGTCGCTGGGATGCTGCGTGGGCGCACGGTACACCCCCGGGTCAGCATGACGCTCTCGCCAGGGTCCAGACAGGTGTACACGATGATCGCTCGCAACGGCGCCTTGGCCGATCTCATCGCGGCCGGGGTGCGCATCCTGGAAGCCGGGTGTGGCCCCTGCGTGGGTATGGGACAGGCCCCGCCCACAAAAGGGGTAAGCGTGCGAACCTTCAACCGGAACTTCCCAGGCCGCTCGGGAACCCCCGGCGACCTGGTGTACCTGTGCAGCCCAGAGACGGCCGTCGCGACGGCCATCAAAGGCGTCATCACCGACCCGCGCGAGCTCGGCGAGCCCATACAGGTCTCCCTCCCGGAGCGATTCGAGCCCGTCGACAACATGATCATCCCCCCAGCGAATGATCCAAGCCAGGTGGAAATCATCCGCGGGCCGAACATCAAGCCTATCCCCCTGCCGGATCCGCTACCCGACACGCTGGCGGGCGAGGTCCTGCTAAAAGTTGGGGACAACATCTCCACGGATCATATCTCGCCGGCTGGCGCCAACGTGCTGCCATTACGATCCAATCTGCCCGCGTTGTCCGAGCACACATTCACCCGCGTGGATCCGACGTTCCCTCGGCGGGCTCGGGAGAAGGGGGGCGGCTTTATCATCGGCGGGCAAAACTACGGCCAGGGCTCGGCGCGAGAGCACGCGGCTCTTGCACCGCGCTACCTCGGCGTGAAGGCGGTCATCGCGCGCTCGTTCGCGCGCATCCATCATGCAAACTTGGTCAATTTCGGCGTGCTCCCCCTCGTCTTTACAGACGATGCCGACTACGACCGGCTGCAGCAAGGGGATCGCTTGGTTATCCCTGATGTACGCGCTGCCTTGCAGCGTGGCGATACGTTCGTCATACGCGATACCACACAAGGGATGTCCGTTCAGGTACGCTGCCAGCTAACGTCCCGGCAGGTGCGGATCGTTTTGGCGGGTGGGCTGCTCAATTTCATCCGATCGCAAGCGCCCACTGCATAGGCACCCAGACGTCGGGGGTAGCCTGCCCCTGGAACGCTGCGCGGGAATCTCGATGTTATGTGGAGGCGACGGTGGATTACGTAAACGTACGGGTCCCAGCGGATGGGGAGAGAATTACTATTGAGAATGGGAAGCTGCAGGTTCCTGATCACCCGATCATTCCCTTCATCGAAGGAGATGGCACGGGACCGGATATTTGGCGAGCGGCCCAACCGGTCTTCGACGCCGCTGTGGAGAAGGCTTACGGCGGACGCCGCAAGATCCATTGGATGGAGGTGTACGCCGGCGGGAAGGCTTTCGAGAAATTCGGAACCTGGCTGCCCGATGAGACGATCGCTGCTTTCAAGGAGTTCTTGGTAGGCATCAAGGGGCCGCTGACAACGCCCATAGGTGGTGGCATTCGCTCGCTCAACGTGGCATTGCGCAAGGCATTGGATCTATACGTCTGTCAACGTCCAGTGCGCTGGTTCCCAGGTGTACCCTCGCCGGTCAGGCATCCAGAATATGTGGATATGGTGGTTTTCCGCGAGAATACGGAGGACATCTATACCGGCATCGAGTTCGAGTATGGGACGGAGGCGAACGCCCGCTTTATGGCGCTGCTGAAAGAGCACTTCCCGGAGGAGTACGCCAAGATCCGTTTCCCGGAAACTTCCGGGATCGGCATCAAGCCGGTGTCCAAAGAAGGGACCCAGCGTTTGGTGCGGGCGGCCATTCAGTGGGCGTTAGACAATCACCGGCGCAGCGTTACCCTGGTGCACAAGGGCAATATCATGAAGTTCACCGAGGGCGCTTTCCGCAATTGGGGATACGAGGTGGCGGAACAGGAGTTCGGTGATCGAGTATACACGTGGGCCCAGTGGGGACGCACCAAGGCGGAGAAAGGGGAGGCGGCGGCTAACGCCGAGCAGGAAGCCGCGCTCAAGGCTGGGAAGCTATTGGTCAAGGATGTAATCGCCGATATCGTCTTCCAGCAGACGATCACTCGGGCCCGGGAGTTTGATGTGCTGGCGACCATGAATTTGAACGGTGATTACTTATCCGACGCGCTGGCAGCCCAGGTTGGCGGCATCGGCATTGCCCCTGGTGGGAACATCAACTACACCACCGGGCACGCGATCTTCGAGGCAACTCACGGCACTGCGCCTAAATATGCTGGCCAGGACAAGGTGAACCCCGGATCCGTCATCCTTTCCGGCGAGATGATGCTCCGGTACATGGGGTGGAACGAGGCAGCCGATCTGATCATTAAGGGGATTTCTGGGGCGATTGCTGCCAAGACGGTCACTTATGATTTCCACCGTCTGATGGATGACGCCACGCTGCTGAAATGCTCCGAGTTCGGCCGTGCGATCATCCAGCACATGGATGACTGACACGAGCATAGAACCGTCAACCCGGAAGCGGGGCGTACTGCGGGTGCGCCCCGCTTCGCATCTGAAGGGACAGAGAGGCATCCGGGGGACGAATGTAGGCAGGCCTGCTTACCCCTTATGCGGAATGCGGATATAATGGGAGTGCGTTGATTATCGTGGGAACAGGTGTTGCGAGCGAGTCTTGGGTATCCATTAGGGGGGCGGCATTTTCCATGAATCAAGTACAGCAGGTACAGAGTGTTGCCGAGCGGATTATTGATAACGTGGAGCGAGTGATCATCGGCAAGCGGGACGAGATCCAGCTTGCCCTTTTCGCCTTGCTTTGTGAGGGACACATCCTGATCGAGGACGTGCCTGGCGTGGGCAAGACGATGCTGGCGCGCGCGATCGCCAAATCCATCGGGTGCAGCTTCCGTCGCATCCAGTTCACGCCCGATATGTTGCCCAGCGACGTCACGGGAGTATCCGTTTTCAACCAGAAAACGGGGGAGTTCGAATTCCGGCCGGGGCCGGTGATGGCCCAAATCGTCCTCACCGATGAGATCAATCGAGCGACACCAAAGACACAGTCGGCCCTGCTGGAGGCGATGGAGGAACGACAGATCACCGTAGACGGGGTGACCTATCCTCTATCTCGCCCATTCCTGGTCCTGGCTACGCAGAACCCGATTGAGTACGAGGGGACCTTCCCATTGCCGGAGGCCCAGGTCGATCGTTTCATGATGCGGATTACCCTGGGGTATCCCTCCCCGAGAGATGAGATGACCATGTTGGATTTGCAACGGGAGGTTCACCCCATTGAGACCATCGGGCAGGTGGTCACCGTAGAGGAATTGCTGGAGGCACAGGAGGCCGTTAAGCAGGTTTATGTGGATGATCTGGTCAAGGAGTACATCATCGCTCTGGTGACGGCGACACGCCGTCATCCGGATGTGTACCTGGGCGCTTCGCCGCGCGCTTCGCTGGCATTGTATAAGACGAGCCGGGCACGAGCGGCCGTGCTCGGCCGCGACTACGTCATCCCCGATGATGTGAAAGCCCTCGCCGAGCCCACGCTGGCGCATCGGCTGATCATCAGCCCGTCGGCCCGGATTAAGAACGTGGACCCTCGTGCCCTGATCGAGGAGACGCTCAATTCCGTCCCGGTCCCGGGTGCTCATGTGCGGGCTCGCTAACTCCTCTTCCCTTCCTCCCTTGGGACGAGAGGTGGTCTCTTGAGGCGTTCATGGGGTGTTATCCTGTTGGGTGTGGCCGCATGGATTTTCGCGCTGAACACGGGGCGGAGCATCGCGTACACGGTGGCCTACCTGATGACGGCCGTTGTCGTCGTCTCATTTCTGTGGGCCTGGACAGGGATCAACTGGGTTCAGGTCGAACGCCATACACGTTCACGCCGGACTCAGGTAGGGCAATTCGCGGAGGAACAGTTCGATGTCTGGAATCGCTCGCGGTTCACCAAACTGTGGCTGGAGATCAGGGACCTGTCGGATTTGCCAGGGCATCACACCAGCCGGGTTGTCAGTATGCTGGGGGGGCGTCGCTCGCGTCGGTGGCTCGTGCGAACACTATGCCAGCGACGAGGCCGGTATACCCTGGGCCCAATGATCCTGGCTTCGGGCGATCTTCTGGGGTTGTTCCGGCTGGAGCGCCTGGTGCCTGCGACCTCCTCCCTGGTAGTGTATCCGGCGACAGTCGACTTGCCTGGTTTCGCTCTGCCGGTGGGGGAGATCACAGGCGGTGATGCGATTCGCCGCCGGACGTACCACGTGACGACAAACGTCGCCGGGGTCCGAGACTATCAGCCGGGCGATTCTTTCAACCGCATTCATTGGCCCTCCACGGCGCGGACAGGTCGATTGATTGTGAAGGAGTTCGAGCTGGACCCGACCGCCGATGTGTGGGTTTTCCTGGATATGGATCAGGCCGTGCATGTGGCCGCCCCGTGGGAACCAGCGACCATAGACTTGAGCGAGCATCCCGTGTTGTTGCAGCGGGGGGTACCCCGGGTCCAACTGGCACCAAGCACCGAGGAGTATGGGGTCGCTATAGCTGCCTCGATAGCTCGCCACTTCCTGCAACATGACCGGGCTGTTGGATTTGTGACCTATGCCCAATCACGGGAGATCATTCAAGCCGACCGTGGCGATCGACAGTTGCATCGCATCCTGGAAACGCTGGCTGTAGTTGAGTCGCGCGGGCGTATGCCCTTCGCTCAGGTGTTGGCTCTGGAAGGGCAATATTTGAGCCGAAGCACGGTCATCGTCGCGGTTACGCCATCCACATCGCTGGAGTGGGTGGCCGTGCTGCGCGAGCTGGGCCGTCGCGGGACTCGTAGCATCGCCGTTCTGCTGGCTGCGAATACGTTTGGGCCCGCGCCCGCCTGGCGGGCTGTCTTGCTCTCACTTCATTCATATAACATCCCCGCCCATCTCGTTAGACGCGATGACGATCTCAGCACGGCGCTTGCTTATCCTGCCCGTTTGGAGTAGGTATCTTCGCGCCCTTGGGGGGCTCCGATGTGTTGCCGTGCGCCTTGGGTATCCCTTGGGGCGCCTGTACTCGTGGTTTGCCACTGAATTGGGATGTACCCCTTATATCCGGACTCGTGTCCAGAGCCCGGGGTGTTTCCTTTTGACAAAGCGTCGTGGTTGTGATACTCTCCTGTTGTTGTTCCCTCGCTTGGCGACGTAGCCAACTGGCCGTGTGGCCTCGGGCACATCTCCTTTCTGCCTTGCGTTCTAACTTCTTACAATCCAGTCCACTGCTCTTCCTTCGCTATCGACATCCTATCATTGCAGGTATGGGGTGTTTTGATACCTTCTGACGTCTCACCCGACTTTGTGGCGATGGGTTGGGTGAGTGGTGTGGGGCTATAGGGGTAAAAAAACGGGTGGGGTGTATGTCCGTCCGTTCATAAGTTAAGCATTTCATCAGCACGGAGGAGGTAATGTGATGACGGAGACTGGACGTCGTGGAGCTCGCTTGGGACGTGCGCTGCGCTGGGGGGGGATGGGACTCCTGATCGCTCTCGTCATCCTCACAGCGTGTGGCGGTCAGCAAACGCCGGCCAC
>JAGHDS010000015.1 GCA_021159845.1 Anaerolineae bacterium | reverse complement strand
GATCCAGCGGCGTCCCCAGCGGGATCTTCCGATCGAGCTGCTGCGGCGGGCGGCCGGTGTTCTTATGCGCGTAGTAAATCGGGATCTGTCCCACGGTTCGGGGGAATGTGACCGGGAGCTTGCCCGACGGCGACTCGTCGCCGAACAGGAGGTCGACGATGGCGGGGCCGCCCATCGTGCCCGGATGCCAGGCGATCAGGAGCGCGTGCACCTTGTCCACGACGCGGCTCAGGGTCAGCGGCCGCCCTGTCATGACGATGGCGACCGTCGGCTTGCCCTCCGCGGCCACGGCCTCGACGAGCGCCTCCTGCGCGCCGGGGAGGTCGAGGAACGCCCGACAATGCGCCTCGCCGCTGAGGATGGCGTCCTCGCCCACGAACAGGAGGACGACGTCCGCCTTGCGGGCGGCTTCGAGCGCCTCATCGAACCCCTTGCGGCTCTCGCTGCGCGGGCTTTCCAGCCCGGGGGCGAAGAGGATCTTGGCCTTTCCCTTCAGCCGCTCCTGGAGCGCCCGCAGCGGCGTGATCGTGTCCTCCGGCCGGCCGTCGAAGACCCAACAGCCGAGCTGATCGGCGGGAGCATCCGCCAATGGCCCGATGACGGCGATGGCGCGCACGTCCCCGGAGAGCGGCAACACGTCCTCCTCGTTCTTCAGGAGCACGACGCTCTCCCGCGCCAGCTGGCGGGCCACCTCCAGATGCTCCGGGGCTAGCAGGACGGACTGGCGCGCCGGGTCCACGTAGGGATTCTCGAACAGCCCCAGGCGCATCTTGATCCGCAGGATGCGGCGCACGGCCTCGTCGATGAGTTCCAAAGGCACCTTGCCCTCGGCGACCAGCGCCGCCAGGTGCTGGCGGTAACTCTGGCTGACCATCTCCATATCGACGCCGGCTGTCACCGCCGCCCGCGCCGCGTCTTTCTCATCAGCGCAGAAGCCGTGGACGACCATCTCGACGACCGATCCCCAGTCGCTGACGACGAAGCCGTCAAACTCCCATTCGCCCTTCAGGATCTGGCGCAGGGTGAACGCGTTGCCCGTCGCCGGGATGCCGTTGATCTCGTTGAACGCGCTCATCACGGTGGCCGCGCCGGCCTCGACGCAGGCTTTAAACGGCGGCAGGTACACGTCGCGCAACGTTCCCTCAGGGATCGGGGTCGTGTTGTAGTCGCGGCCGCCCTCCGCCGCGCCGTAGCCGACGTAGTGCTTGGCGCACGCGGCGATGCGGTCGGGAGCGGAGGGGGCCTCCCCCTGGAAGCCGCGCACCATGGCCCGTCCGAGCTGCGATGTGAGGTATGGGTCCTCGCCGCCGCCCTCGGCGATGCGGCCCCAGCGCGGGTCCCGGGCGACGTCCACCATGGGCGCGAAGGTCCAGTTGACGCCCATGCTGGATGCTTCCCGGGCGGCGATGGCGGCCGCCTGTTCCACGAGCTCGGGATGCCACGCGGCGGATTGCCCCAGCGGGATGGGGAAGACGGTGCGGAAGCCGTGGATCACATCCCGTCCCATGATGAGCGGGATGCCTAATCTGCTTTCCTCCATCGCGATGCGCTGGTAGCGGTTGTACGTCTCCACATCTACGACGTTGAGGAAGGAGCCGACCTGTCCCTGACGGATGCGTTCCTCGTATCCTCTTTCGGCGCCGTTGAGTTGGGCCATCTGGCCGATTTTCTCCTCCAGCGTCATGCGAGCGAGCAGCTCGTTGCTTCTGGATTCGATGGTGTTCTCGGGCATTGGGTTTCCTCCTCTAGACTGGTGGCCTGATCAGACTTGCGGGGCCGTGCCAGGTGTTGCTCGAGGAAGCAGGTCGGTTGGCCCCGTGTAGATGGTTTTCATGTGGATCATTGTATCCCCTATTTGAGTGGAGGCTAAGTGCCTTGGGTTTGGGGTGGAAAGTGCATTCTTTGGACGTCAGGGGGAGGAATCGAGGGCTCCTCCGGCCCAGCGAACGGCGTTGGTGATCATCTTGGCCTCCTTTGTGCATAGGTACGCCTGGTAAAGCGTGAGCCACCAGTGTATGTAGTCAGTGGTAGGAGCGCCACAGGGGCACTACGTATACACCAAGCGCAAGAAGCCTCGAGTTCTACCCCCTAATCGTCTGATGTGAGCCTATTATATCCCAACACGGCTAGGGGAGACTACCTGGAGTCTCAGGGATTTTCTTCAGCGGGAGAGGCTTTCGATCAAGCGACGGGTCATCGGGAAGTTACCTGTTGGTAGTAGGTCACGTCCTGCTGGCCAGCGCCTCGGCTGCTGGCAGGACGGGGATTACGTCGGAGGTGGGGTTATGCCAGTCCCAACTGTGCCAGCCTGTCTGGCTCACCCAGGCAGACGTTCTGTCTCAGCAGCTCCCTTTGCACTTCCCGGATATTGACATCGCGGGCGGTAGTACCATTCCTGGCAGCCACTGCTGCTGCCACACCGCCAGCCTGCCCTAGCACGTAACAAGACACCTGTCCTCTGATCAGCCCCCTCGGGTTGGTGGAGACGCTCTTGCCGCTGGCCACGATAAGATTTTCGACATTCTGTGGCAACATGATCCGGTAGGGGATATCGTGTGTGCGCGGCGGGTGAAGGACCCCGCCTTTGGGGTGATCGGCAAATGCCGTCTCGACGCCGATCACATCATCGAACCGGGCTCCCTCACTCACATGTTGTGCGGTCAGATCGAATCCGGCGTCAATCCAGCGGGTGTAGCGGACGCCTACCATGGGAGCGGTCTCGGACACGATCGCGTTCTCAAAGCCGGGCATGTGCGTCCTCAGGAACTCCGCGGTCAGGGGGACCAATCGTCGCGCCTCCAATTCAGCCTGAGAATGGGTTCTGATATCCAGGTGATCAATACGGAAGTTGCAGGAGTTGATCAGCACAGCCCCTGACTCTCGGTATGCGAACATGCCGAACACGTCCAGGTCCTTGCACAGCCCCTTCTCGCGTATGTATTCCCCGCGGGCGATGGCGTCCTGCACGAGGCGCATGTTCCTGCCGCCGCCGTGGGGCAGATGGAAGATCCCCCGCTCGCGCCAGTTGGCGATGAAGTCCTCCAAGGGGGTAACCCGGTCGCAATACTGTTGCCATTCTTCAGGGTGTTCCTCGAAATAGGCCACGGTCTTGTCTAGGTCCACATTCCGCATCTGGAAGAGCAGGCTGCCCGAGTCAGGCGGGGTATCACGACATGGTGCGCCCGCTCGGGCTGCCAGATCGGCATCGCCGGTGGCGTCCACGCAGACCTTACTCAGAATAGCCTGGCGTCCGCTCTTGCTTTCGATGACGACCCCTTTCAGGACGTTGCCCTCCTTGATCACGTCGGAGATCCATGTTTCGACCAGCGTCTCCACTCCGGCATCCTGTATCATCTCGATGAGCACGACGCGAAAGGCCTCCTGATCAAAGGGGAACTGGGGCAATGCTCGCGTGCGCCAGTCGGGGCTGGTTGCGCCGCGTTCCGCCAGTTTATCCAGCACCTCCTCGGCGATGCCCTTGACGACCTGGCGGCCGTCGCCGGTGAACATGAAGTTCGTGGTAGAGGTCATCAGAGCTGCCGCGGCGACGCCGCCCAGAAAACCCATGCGCTCCACCAGCATGGTTTTGGCCCCGACGCGTGCGGCGGCCACGGCCGCGGCGACGCCGGCTACCCCGGCGCCTGCGACCAGCACGTCCACTTCGCCCAGCACCGGTATGGTGCGTTCGGGTTCAGTAATCATCTTAGTCATTGGGGGCACTCCATCCTGCAGAGCCGGCTTCTATACCGGGCGCGAGACGGCTGTGCACTCGCTCAACCAGAGGCCAGAGGCTTCTCAGGCCCTTCCATATGTCCTTCTTCTATGAATGCGATCAACCCTAATAGACCGCCCCAGTGATAGAAGCGGTCGCTATTGGCGACGTCACACCCCTCCCCGGTGTCGGCGTTGTAGTTTTCGTGAACGTGGCTCCTCTCACGCCATTCCTTCAACAACAGCTCCTTTGACTTGGTTGCCAAATCGGCGCGTGCCCGGGGCAGATCATATTGGCGCAGACCGAGGTACACTAGAAGGTTCATTGGTGCCCAGATGCGGCCGCGCCAGTAGTTCTGATCGGGGTAGGCGGGATCGTTGCGAGCGATGGAGGGCATGATCCAGTCGCCCCAGAATTCGTTGGGGTTGTAGAAATGCTCCCGGATCATGCGCTCTGCTTGCTCTTGGGTTGCTGCCCTGGCGAGCAACGGGTAGAAGTTGGTGGGCGACAGGCGATAGCTGTACTCGCCAGTATCGGTGCGGCGGTTCAAGAAGATGCCCGTCTCCTCATCCCATAGCGAGGTGAGGTTGTGACGGAACGTCTCCGCTCGTTGCTGGAGCTCTTTGGCCTCATCGTTCCTGCCCAGGACGCGTGCGATATCGGCGAGGGCATCGCAGTCCATCACGTAGAGGCTGTTCAATCCGACGTCGGCCAGCTCCATCAAATGGGTCTCAGGGTTGAAGGGAACGTCATCGTACATGGGCGAGTTGTCGAGGCCCGACTCGAAGGCGGCTCCCTGGCGATCATGGGCGTGATGCAGCTCGAAATAAGCATCAACCAGCGGCTCGTAGGGATCGGAGCCCCAACAGAGCAAGCCCTGGTGATTGCGGTGGGCTGCCCACCACCGGTTCCACTC
>JAGHDS010000335.1 GCA_021159845.1 Anaerolineae bacterium | reverse complement strand
CTCTTACCCCAACGGTGAACAATTACTGGGTACCAATAACTGGACAAGTCACGTGGCCACTAGTATAATAATTTCTGTGAATGTGAGACCGCTCGCGGTCGGAAGATAAATGGAGATAGAGAGTAGCTTTCACTTCACCTGTTTTTCCCCAAACTGCCGTGTCTCGATTTTGAGGCTCTCCTGTTCTAAAGTCTGAGAGGCCAAGAGCATAGATGGTGAGTGAAGCAGCTTGTTCGTTCCTGGATGACAGCGAGGCCCGGCGGTGACAGCGATCAATCAGGAGGCAGTGCGTATGGGTAAGCCAATTGATGTAACGGATGAAACCTTTGAGGAAGAGGTATTGAAATCGGATGTTCCTGTGTTAACCGACTTCTGGGCAGAGTGGTGTGGCCCATGCAAGCTGATCTCCCCTGTCTTGGAGGAAATCGCCGAGGAATACGATGGCCGGGTGAAATTAACCAAATTGGACGTCGACGAGAACCCAAACGTCACGATGACTTACGGTATCATGAGCATTCCGACTGTGATCCTATTCAAGGATGGACAGGAGGTAGAGCGCGTAATCGGTGCTATGCCCAAGCATCGGCTGCTGCGACGATTCGCTCCCTACATCGAGACAGCATGAGCTGATGCCAATGCTGTATCCTCAGCATTCAGCTCTGGGGTGAGCAAGATGTGATCGGAGTGAGAGCTCGGTGGCATGGAATCGGAGTTATAGCAACCAGGGACCTATCGAACTTAAATCTGCCAATGTCCAGTTTGAACTTGGATTCCGCACTGTAATGTTTCCTTGTGTTCGCCATTTCCCCCCACGTGCTCCATTTTGCTCTCTCTCACCTTAGCACGTGGTCTAGTTTTTGGGGTCCATTATAGCCAGTGGTTAGCAGGCAACAGTCAGCGAAAGCAGGAGGTAAGTTCAACAAGGGGTCATGCAACTGGAGAGGAAGTCTCAGGAGTAGTCTCGTCAGGCGTTGGCTCACATCCGGTCCCCTGTGCTGTCTCAACAGCCGCCGACGCCTGCTTCTCAATAAATACAGGGCTGATAAGAAGTCGGCTACGCGCCTCAGCGTCCAGGTACTCGAACGCATCCGCATAGCGTCGCAACTGCGGCAATCTGTCGCCGCATAATCCGTGCAATGTACGCACGACCGTGATCGAGAACGGGTCCGATGAGGGAACAGGGTGAACGTGCAAAGCAGCACCCGTCTCCCGCCCCAACCAACGGCTCATACTGGGAGGCACCGCCGCTATGTCGATACTCACCAACGGACCGGAATCCGCCTCCGTCTCCTCCACACTGATAAAGGGACGAGCGCGCATACACAAATCATCAAGTTGCCAGCTCACGTCAACGCCCCGGCCATCACTGCCCGGCCGTCTCACGCGCATCAGGGACGATTCGATACTGGCCTCGCGCGGCAGATAAGGGCGCGCCACCAGCGCAGCATACCTGGCAACAGCAGCCGATATGGCCTCGGCGAGGGGAGCACGTATCTCCCCGTCGCCAGCATCCCCCGAAGCAGGTCGCCATGCCGCTTGCACCGGCGCAGGCTCGGCCGTCCCCCCCGCTAAAGTGTCCGCCCAAGCCACTCGCAGTTCGTCCACAAGATCACTCTCACCCGCCCACAACCGCGGGGTGACATCCCCACTAATCCACCTCTGCGCCCGAGCCCATATCCCATCATAGATCGCATCATCCAAAATAGCGATGCGCACAAAGGAAGCATCCATGCGCATTGGGCGAGCCAGAGCGGCTGCCAGCCGGGCGCGCTCGGCCTCCAGATCGGCCAGCGTCCGCTGCAAACAACGAGCACGCTTCAAGGCCCCTTCCCTCAGCAGCGCATGAGCGCTCACCGTAAGCTCGTAAACCTGATCATTCAACTGGCGGTTGATAACCGACGCCTTGGCCCATATCAGCCGCTCGGTCAGATGCTCCAATTGCCAGTGAGCCAGGGCCAAAACCCCCGCGCCGATCAACCCACTAGCCACCAACGCCCCAGCGAGGAGCTGAACGAGTCCACTGGCCTGGAGCTCCCCTGGCCGCATCCCCGTAGAGCGCGCCAACACGATCGCCGCTACCAAACTAAGCACAAGAGATGCCAACAGGACCCACCAGGGGCGGGACTGAACGGCCAACCACCGATCAATGATGCGAGTCAGGCGGTTCACCTCGGCGGAGCTACTCAGATTGCGCAGCGTAGGAGGCATGGCCATCTGGCTCCGCTGAGCGGAAAGCCGGGCGCCATCTCGCTGCACCTGCTCGGCGACAGCCTGGGCACACTGAAGCGCCATACGCAACCCACCACGACCGCCTTCCCGTATCAGATCCAGCAAAATCTGGTCCATCTGTTCCAACAGATGATAGGCTGCCGTGCGGCCTGGAGGTGGAACATGGGCCTCCTCATCCTCCTCCTGTGCGGCCTCCCCCGCGTCCTCGTCCGTATCCGGAGTTGGAATCACACCCGCACGGACCAACAGCTCCTGCCGCCAACGCGGTAGGCGCGCGCCCTCCAACTGAGCAAAGTGTTGCTGAATGGATTCTAGCCGCGCAGCCGGCCCCAGCCCCTCGGTGCCACTGAGAGGCGGACGCAACTCCCCATACCGCAACCGGACGGGAATGAGAGGCCCTTTCGAGGGGTCAAACGACGCCACATCCAGCTCAATCGGGCCATCTCCCACCAACGCATGTTCCAACTGCTTAACAGAGAGGAGATCGCGCCCCAACGTCTTAGCGAGCTGCTCAATCTGCTGAGTCTGCTCGGGCACAGGAGAGGCCAGGAACTGCTCCTGCAACAATTGGAGGCGAACCTGATCGCGGCTGCGTGCGCGCATAACCCCGACAGGGACGTAGATCGAGGCCGCCCCCAGGCTGCTGTACCCGCCTAGCCCTTGCAACGTGGGTAAGTCTGGAGCCAGCCGCTCACTTAGGAATCGGTCCGCGTCGGAGACGAGGAACGCTTCCAGGGCATTCCCTACCGTGGTGATGACCTCGCCCTCGCCCTCGGCGATAGTTCCCCCCAACTTCTCCCGCCCCAGCAGGTAGCGATAATCGAGAGGATGGGTGCCCAGGGCCTCTAACCAGCGAGCCTGTGGCAGCGCTTCACGCACAGCGGCCTGCTGCTCTGGATCGGGCGATTCCAGGATGGCCATCTCCTGCAGGGCCAAATGGATAGCGGCCATCTCGTATGAACGATCCGGTGAGGAGGCAAAGGTATCCGCGAGGAAGAGGCCTACAACCTCAATCGGGGTATACTCTCCAGCTGTCTGACGGATCATCGCGGCCAGCGGCCAGATGAGTACCGACGCCACATCCTCCGCCAGTGAGGCGAGAACATAAATAGTAAGCTTAGCAATCTCGGAGGCGGGCTCCCCGCGGTCGATCCTCGCCTGATCTATGAGCCAGGTCAACTGCCTGGATATGGCTTGCTCATGGGCGCTTAGAGTGTGTAACAGGGCCTGGCGGCCCATGCGCGGAGGGTTGGCAGACGGGGCAAAACTCTGCAAGACCTCGAGGGTGTCTTCCAGCCGGCGATACGTCTCCTCACGCCAGGCGCCGCTACTTCGTGGCCCTTCATCACGTCCCTGGGTCAGAGCATACCACGACGCCCTGGCGAACTCGGATGTATCCCATTGATCCGGGCGCGGTTGGGCGATCGTCAGGCGGCCGGCTTCGTCCGGCATCACCAGAGCGAAACTCACCGCGTGGTGGATCGGCGTCAGGTCGGGCGTGACCAATGATCGACGCTCATCCGCTTGCCGCAGTCGGGGCCAGAGATGGGCCAGAACGCGGCATCCCCATCCGCCCAGGCCGATCAACGTTGCCCGATTGTTCCTAGCCGCCCCCATGATTCCATTTTCCTCCCTGGTAGATGGTGCTGATCCTGTAGGCCGATCTACGCAAAGCCATGTCCTCGGATCAGGCTACGGGGTCGGCTAGCACAAGCTCGGGCAGCTCTCGCCAGTCCGCTTGGAGATGGACCGGCCCGCGTGCAAGGAACTCCCGGTAATGCCTTTGCAGGGTCTCGATGTTCTCAATATACATAATGGGCAACCCGTGGCTGATCTTACACGCCTCGATGCGAAGTGGATCGCCGGTGGAGACTCGCTCATACTCGCTGTAATCCCTCAACAGATCATCGTATAACTTCATATGGCGGACGGCATCGTCCACGCCCACCAGGATCGTATGCTCAAGGTCCTGCTCATCCAGGCCGCCGCGATCCAGATCATAACGCCAGAAGGGGTGACACCGGGCGAAGAGCTGCTTCACGCGCTCCTGCAGCAACGAGCGATTGGTCGCCAGGATGCGGGCGAAATGGAATTCCTCCGCCTGGATGGAAACATCCACGACCTCATAGCGGCTATGGCTGAGCAGTCGATCGCGAATGTCAAACCAGGTCAGCGGCTGATCTTCGTGCTCGGGCAGGTTCGAGCGCAGTTTCAGCGCCTTCACATAGCTGGTCTCACCAAACGCTCTCTGTTCGGATGTCTCCACGTCTACCCGGAAGATCAACGGGTCCTCCGCCAGTTGGCTCAAGGAGTCATCCAACCGATGGGACAAAACACGCTCCCAGTTACGCCGTTCAAAGTCATTGGCGATGTAGCGATCATCCACCGCCTCGCTGGTCAGGGCATACGCGTTCTCCCAGGTAGCCCGCCCGCCCAGCCGGAAGAAGAGGCCAAGCGGCTCAATGATCCCCTTCTCTCGCGCGGTCTCCACATCACCAATGCGATTCTCGATCTCCCAACGCAAGTCCTCCGTGATGGGCACCAGCCGGCTCCAGATGTCGTGCATGGTCTGTATGCGACTGCGAGCACGGCTCAGCCGCGCCATCTGCTCGCTGAGGAGCGCCCGTTCACGTCGGGTGGCGCGCTTAAGGTTATCCACGAAGAGCATGTCGAAGGGCCAAAAGTCAAGCAAGTTGACGATGAAAGGATCCCTCACACGGGCCAGGTTGACCTCCAAAGCCTCAATGCGACGGGTTAAGGTATCCTCGTCGTCCCTTGCCTGCTCGCGCTGAGACGTCAGCATCTGGTTCAGCGTATCGACGAAGTAGTGAGCGCCGCGCAAGCCATATTTACGGGCGACCTGATGAATCTGGTCGCGCAGATCAAAGAGCAGTCGCTCGTACGCTGCCTCGCTCCACGTCGGCACCGCCCGCTCCGCCTCCTGCTCCCACGACTCCTCTTCTTCCTCTTCTTCCTCCTCTTCCTCCTCGGCGTATATCTCCTCTTCCTGGAAGAGTTCCTCCTCCGCCTCCGGGGATGCATACGCGGCATCTGATGGCCGCTGCCGTCGCCCCATCACCGTATCCCGCACGAAGGTGATGACGGACTGCGCCTCGGACGAGAGGACGTTCTTATCTTCGGGGGTCAGCTCTCGCAGGAGGCCCAGGTCCAAAAGCCGTTCGGCGTATTTGAGCGCGCTGTACTCCAGCATCCGCTCCTTGGGTACCACCAGGGCCGAGGTGGCAAAGGAGCTATAGGCCAGCATGTTCGTTCCATCGCGGTGACGTTCCTGGGAGATGTTGACATCGTAGGACCATATCCGGGACCCGATATGCGAGACCGTCTCCAGGAAGATCTGGTGGGCCATCATCTGCTTCACATCGTCCAGGGTGTCCAGCACCTCCCCCGCGATATTGCGCCTTTCGATCAGGTAGATGCGATCAAATGGACGGCTCACCGTGATGGGGTCTTCACCGGGATATTGGACGGTGAAGTCGCGGCCGCTTTGGAAAGCGTCCAGCTCCTTAAGCGCCGCGTAGGCGTTAGCCTGGATACGCCGCTTTTGCAGGTCACTATCCAGCTCCTCGATGAACAAGGAGGGCATACCCAAGATCCCGGTGATGATGGCTTGCTCGCCGAATAGATGCCGTATCTTATGCGCAATGTCCAGGAAGATGCCGCTTCCGGTGCCACCGCAAAGCGAGGTCACAATGTAGATGTGCCGGATACCCCCTTCGCGGATGACCGGGTAGCCACGGTTCTCCGTCTCCTCAATCGTGGCAACGGCAGCCATCCGGCTGAGTTTCGGCTCCAGCTGGTTCCAGAAAGTGCGATAGCGCCGGAAGAAGGATAGGCGCCCCACGCAACGGATCTGCCGGGCACCGCTGTGGATCTGTCCCAACGGCACCATCTCCGGAGGCCAGTTCCACCATGCTTTGATCGTAGGATGATTGTCCAGATGGCGCAGCACTTGCGTGGCATTGTAGCCGCCAATGTAGGCGTACTCGTGGCGGTGGAGGTACTCCTGACCGGGCAAGTTGGCCCAAGGCATCGTATCAACGCCCAGGAGCTGGATGATCCCAGGGATCTCCTCCGCCGGTCCTAATGCCCACGCCTCGCGTAGCCGCCGTTTGAAGAAGCGAACGACGTCAACGCCCGTGCCTCCCAAGCCAAGGATCAGCGTGGGGCGCAGCGTAGGTTTCGTCGACAAATTGCCATTTGATGGAATCCGAATCGGCCCTGCCATAGGATACTCCCTGCGCACTCGCTACCAGGTGTTCGAGAAAACCCCAATTTACCCTCTACGACTCGTCCATGTAACGGAAGTAATACTTATCCCCACTCTCAACAAGACGGATGCGGAATCGGGTGCCGGGGGCCAGCGCCCGGCCTGCCTCCCCCACCAAGCGCCAGCGGCCGGTTTCCGGGCGCCAGTAGGCCACCCGCACTGGCATGGGCGCCACCGGGTTAGCCCGCAGCACCGCCTGCCATCTCGCCCGGGTGGACTGGCCCGTCACGCGTTGCTCCATATTGATGACGGCCAGCGCACGGGCCCGATCCGCCTGCTTCGTGCTGAACTCGATCCCATCCTTCCCCATCACCAGGTACAATGGGCGGCTGCGCGGCACCGCGACCATCTCACCGGTAGCGTCCACCATGACCACGCCACCTTCCCTGGGAGCCGCCGGGCGCAGCCGCAATCCCGTATTGATGAGCACTAACAAAGCAAGCCACCCCACGAACCCCGTCCAGCGTATCGGCGGTAATGGCCAGAACCAATCGCGGAAAAAGGCGCCGACAGGCGAGAGTCGCCTGCCCCACGCCTGGGCCGTGGTGAGCTTCCGCACGGTGAAGCTGATCTTCGCCGGGCGGATCACAACATCATCGGGGGATGTCAGAACAATCGTCCCCTGATACACTCCGGGTGGGACCTCTCCCTCCGCGCTCAGCAGTAACGGCATACGGTAGCCGTCCCCCTCCTGCTGGATCACGCCTACACTCGCCACCAGGGCACTGGCGGCCCGGGCGTCCCCGCCGGAATGCCTGACATCGGCCAATGATACCTCGATGTGCGGCGGCTCATCCATGAAGTTCAAGCGCGCGTGGATCGGCATACTGGCCGGCCGGCTGAAATCGGTCACATCACCGAAGTTCAACACATCACTCTCCAGGGAGAGCAGAAACTCCGGCTGGGGAACGCTGAACACGACCTGGACCTGACGCGGTTCGATGGAGAGCCCGGAAGGAGATGTAAAGACGATGTTCCCCCGATAGACTCCAGCCGGCGGTCGAGCCAGAGCGGTGAACCGGACGGGGATGAGATACGTGCGTCCATCCCCCTGAGGCACCGGTTGGCCCACCAGCACGGTGAATCGGCCAGTATCCACAGCCTGGCCATCCGAGGTCAGGTTCGTGAGCGTGCCCTCAATTACGGAAGGCGTCCCCTCGGTGAACTCTGCCTGAATCTTGAACTCATGTGGCTCGCGCAACTTTCGGATCTCGCCCAGATCAACGGAATTAGGCATAGTCAGCCGGATCTCCGGCGTGGGGATGCTGAACTTCAGCGGTACCGACGACGGCTGCACGTCAATGTTGCTGCCAGCGCTGAACGCGATGCTCCCGGTGTATTGGCCAGGGGCAAGTTGATCGAAGCCGCTTAAGGTCAGTGTCGTCTTATAGCGATTACCACTCTCATGCGTCGGCCGGGCGAGGCTCACCGTTAAATGACCGGGACGCACACCCGGCGTGGCGGATTGAATCTCCACGCTCGCCTTAAGTTGGAAGGGCTGCTCAGTATAAGCGGAGATCGCGATCTCGCGCTTCACGGACCCCTGGTACAACGGCACTTGACCCAGGTCAAGCATCGGCGGGAGCGACTCCAGCCGCAGGGCATCTCGCATGGTCAATTGCCCCTCGGCGAAATCATTGTAGACGACCCCGTCCGATGTCGTGGCCTGGGCGAGGAACAGCACCTTGTACCGCCGTCCCTGCACGGGAGTGAAGCTTCGATCCTCGCACACGCCACTGGTGCAGGAGAGCGAAACGCGCGTCACGGCCCCCGTGTTCTCATCCTGGATGATCGCCTCGACCTTCGCCTCAGCGGGCAGGTTGGCTCCCTCAAAGTGCACTCGTAGGCGCAGCTTGCCGTCATCCGACAGCCCGTCAGATCGCTCCGTGGGGCTGTCAACGACCAGGGAGGGGAAGTCCCCCGCCTCCAGGACGAACTCCTTTTGCAGCCGCAACGGCATCACCTGATCGCCGATTTGAATGCGTACTCGCGTACGTTGGCCAGGTTGAACCCCGGGCTGCGGTGGCATGATGACCCAGTACAGAGATCCGTCCTCCGTCAGGCCTTTGGCTGTCATAGGATACTGCACGCCTTCGGCTTGAGCGGAGAGCTTCAATCCGGTAATCAAGGTCCCTGACCGCTGGACGGTCGCGCCCAGGAACACGGGCTTGCCCGCCGGATAGAAACGCGGCGTGGCCGTGGAGTCGATGGCAGAGGCAGGGTGTGGATATACGAGATCAATCGTGGTCACCGACTCGGCGACGATCAACCCATTTCCACCAACAGCTTGAAGCGCGTGAGCCACCCACTCTCCCACCAGCGGGCTGTTGTGAGATATGGTGACCATCTCGTAATGCCGATCCGTCACCCGGCTCACGGAGGCTCCATTGCTGAGTTGGTCGATGTTGAGAATAGAGGTTCCATCATGCGTCAAATCAGCGAAGGCAGCGTTCGTATCACCCGTCTTGGGCAGTCCGATGCTGAGCGTGTTCACGCCCTGGTCCTCACAGGTTTTGACCGTGCCGACCTTCCCACCCACCAGATCCAAGATATCCACATATCGGTTTCGCTGGATATAGGAGTAGATTGTGGCATAGGCTCGCAGCAGCTCCGAGGGATTGTCCACCTGCTGGGCTATGCCCTGGGTCTCCGCGACCATACGTTCCGCCACCTTCGGATCGGTGTCGCTGCCCAAAAGGACGGGGAAGATCGGGACGCCTTCTTTGCCCAGTTCCGAGATCACCTGGAACAGTTCCGGTCGCTGCTCGGGAGGGTAGGGTCGTCCATCGGTCAGGAAGACAATGAACTGCGGGTTGCCCGTGCGGTTCTTACGCAGGATGTCCTGGGCCATGCGCAGCGCCAGACGCATATCTGTGAGTCGCTCCATCGGATCTGCTGGTTCAGTGGGCTGCACAATGTCCGCTTTCAGCCGATCCCTGGACGCCTGATCGGAGATCACGTCAAAGCCACCGTTCGCGGCGGCGCCATAACCGGTCGGGGTGGTGTGAAATGAGATGACAGCTATGCGGTCGCCCGGCCGAGCTAAGTCGATGAACAGCCGGGCCGCGCTGTGTCGCAAACCATCGGGATCATTGGGAGGACGTCGTCCACCGGCCCATCGATCGCTCATGCTGCCGGAGTCGTCGATGAGCAATACCACATCCAAAGGGCCAGTCGGATTATTTTGGGGTGTTTGCTGGGCATACGCGCGCGTCCCCGGCCACAGGATCACCACCACTAGTAACGCGACGGCCCATAAACGTTTGTGAATAAGTCCCATCTCTCTTACCCCTTGGCCTATGCCTTCGATCCCTCCCCCCCCGCATCACATAGGAGATGGCAGTGGGGAAACACGCGGGCGGAGGCGCCTGATAAGAGTATAAGCCGTGCGAGGATATCGACGCCCGCTGGGAATCGGCCGAAAGGGGTACGACTGTCGGGCGTGGGGTGGGCGTCCTGGATGGAGGAAGGGAGGAGGCCGAACCATACGGTCCAACTCGTCGAAGAACATGTCCTGGGCCCCGGTGAACCGAGGCCTCGTTCCTGAGGCCAAGCTCTGAGCTTAGGCCGCGATGTCCCAAAACGCGGATACGGGCGGAGCACTGCTCCGCCCGTATCTTCGGATGTTCTGTAGTCTGATAACGAGACATTGTTATTCAACAAGCATAAGCGGCAGGTAAAGATCCATCCACGGCACTTCAGTGGGCGTCGGTGTATAAGTAGGCGTCGGCGACGGTGTTGGTGTTGGCGTATTGGTAGGCGTTGGGGTCATTGTGGGGGTCGGCGT
>JAGHDS010000172.1 GCA_021159845.1 Anaerolineae bacterium | reverse complement strand
TAGAAAAGATATAGCTGTCGGCGTGATATCCATCGGACCGAATCTGTACCACCAATACACAATCATAAAACTGGGAGCGACGCAACCCCTCTTTGTCCGCGATGCGGCGCAGGATGGTAGGAAGCAGGCGCCATTTGTTTCGGGCGAGGAGTTGCATCTCCCGGATGTCGGGTTCCATGTCCAACCCAACACCCGCCCACCGGAGCTTATGCCGGGCCGTCCATTCCTTGAAGGCTGTGTAGCGCTTGGCCGCCTGGTGGGCATTACCCACGTTGAACCAATACCCCTGCCCTTTGGGAAGCAATAGCCAGGCAATCACTGGCACTCGTGCCTTGTTCAACTGGCGGACCACCTCGGCGCGCCCGTCCGTCAGATCGAGGATACCCAGGCTGACGCTGGCCTCCAACGTTCGCAGCTGTTTGACGACCTCCCGGTCGTCGAACAGCGCTTGCAGTTCCCGGGTTCCTAGTTCACAGAAAAATGTCAGTTGAGGATGTGCCATGATATGATCTCCATTTCTTTTCGCTTTCTGAGCCGCCTTCTCGCTTGGGTGGCCTATGTCGGTTCACCGTAAGCGCAGGACCAGTATCTTCAGGTAATGCGCTCGTGGTGATGTCACAGGGAAGTCTACCGCCGGTTCGGAATAAACGCCAATCACCTCTGGCTGGCGACCAGCGGATCGTATCCCTTGTTCCACCTGGCGACGGAACGCCCGGCGAGGTAGTGAGGCCACATTACAACAGGCGATGAGCATACCATGAGGGTTCACAACGCGAGCAGCCATCTCGGCTAATCGTGCATAGTCCTGAGCCGCGCTGAACGTGCGCTTCCGCGCCCGCGCGAATCCGGGGGGATCGAGGATGACCATGTCAAACGTCTGCCCACGTCGAGCGAACCGTTTCAACCAGTCGAATAGGTCACCGTATACGAAATCATAGTCGTCCGGCTCGAATCCGTTGAGCCGATAGTTCTCCTGTCCCCATGCCAATGCTGGGCGGGAGAGATCCAGGTTGAGCACGCGCGCGGCGCCGCCAGCAGTGGCGGCTACGCCGAACCCGCACGTATAGGCGAACCCATTGAGCACCGTCTTGCCCACCGCCCAGGAGCGGACTCGGCCACGCATCTCGCGCATGTCCAGAAAGAGGCCAACATTCAACCCTGCGCCCGGCCGGATCGCATAACGCAGACCATCCTCTAAAACCGTGACCACCCCTTGGGCGCGTCCCCATGCTGGTGTTGTCGGCGCCAGCTCTGCCAGCTCGGCCGCGGAGAGACGGCCAGGATCAGGTGGACGATGCTTGACGTAAATCGCCTGAGGTCTGCACATCTCCGCCAAGGCGGCGATCAAGGCACGATGTGCAGGCCCCAGAAGCTGATCATAGAGGCTGATGACCAGGATTTCGCCGAACCGGTCTATTGTGATGCCGGTGAATCCGTCCGCTGGCCCGTGGACCAGCCGGTAGGCCGATGTTTCCGGGTCCATCTCCAGCGGCCGCCTGCGCCCCACGGCAAGGGCTAGTTTGCCGCGAAGAGAGGCGGGATCGTTCCAGTCCAATGGGATCAACTCGGCCAGCCCCTGGCCGATATGCTGGAACACAGGTGGCGCGGGGGCAGTGAACGTCACCGTCTTGCCGCTGGCTGGGTGGGGCAACGTCAGGCTAAGCGCGTGAAGCATGAGCCGGGGGGCCGGCCGTCGTTGTGGGTCGTAGAGGACATCGCCGACAACGGGATATCCGATATGAGCCAGGTGTACCCGGATCTGGTGAGTGCGCCCGGTCTCCGGGGTTACCTCCAACAGGCTGAAACGACCATCGGGACTGGCATCGAGCTGCTGCCAGCGCGTCCGGGCTGCGCGGCCGCGCGAGTCGTCTCGGCTAGTGACGTAGTAGTGGCCCCCGCGGCCGCGCGCGATGGGTATATCGACACGACCAGCGGACTTTCTCGGCACCCCGTGTACGATCGCCAGGTAGCGCTTGCGCACCTGCCCGGTCTGAAAGGCATGAGCCAGCGCCGGGTTGGCGGCTGGTCGCCGTGAGAATAATAGCACTCCAGAGGTCTCTTTATCCAGACGTTGGTGCATTCCCAGGTAATCGATGCCCAGCTGGCGGCGCAGGATGGTGACTGCATCAGCAGGATATGGATCGTCAGACGGGGCGTGAGTGGCAACGCCGATGGGCTTGTCGATGACGATGATGTCCTGGTCTATGTGGAGGACTGGGATATGCATGACAGCTCCTGTGAGCGTGAGAACGCAGATGACGTTGATGCACGCAGACCCTTGCTGATCACCTTGATTTTACCGTTTCCATCTGCGTAGATCGGCTTTTTCTGCATCATCTGCGTTCACCCATTCCATTGCAGCTACCATGTCCATCTGCTTTGACCCACGGTGCATGTTATGATACAGTGATGCCCGCGTCAAATTGAGTCTTTTTGCTGGGCCAGGACGCTCCATAGGATGAGGGAAAGGTTGTGGCAATGCTCTGGATGGACATGGCCGTTATATGCTCAGGTATTGTGGATCCCCAGACTGTATTATCAGTGTCTGAGAAGAAGAATCCGTCTGTCGCCCGGGTGTCAGCGCGAAGCGCACTCCATCGTATGAATCCATTTCCATAGGCCGCCAGGGTCCGGAGCCAATTCCAGAGGCGGATGGAAGCTCCTGGATGGGAAAAGGCTCCGAGGTACATGCCCTAAGGGGAGGAGCCGTCATGTTGGTTGGATCGCTTTACTATGTTTTAGCTGAACTTCCGAGGACTTATGTTGCGACTACGCATGTTCAACGCCATCATTGGAGTAGCTGGCATCCTGGCTTTCTTAGCGACTTTCTACTTTTCGCCTGTTCGGCGCTCCAGACTTTGGACGATCACGGTTACCCCTCTGGCCTCTATCATCGGCAGCGGCTTCCTGATAGCCACCCCGCTCATGTACATGGATTTCGGTGGCCTAGCCCTGGCAGCTATGGTGATCATCAATCTGTTCGCGTTAGGTATCGGCCAAGTCATTCGCTTCAATATCCGGCACTTTGACTCGTATCAAGATTCCTTCGAGGAAAAGGCCCCTCATCTCGTCTACTTAGAGCACTTCTCTAACCTGGCTCTAGGCCTCTCCTATACCATCTCCATCGCCTTCTATATCGCTCTCCTTAGTGGCTTCGCTTTGCGGATGTTGGGCCTGCATAGCGATTTGGGCATTCGTGTCCTCAGTACGTTGGTGCTGGGCTACATCGGTATCACCGGCCTTCGGGGGGGACTGCACGGCCTGGAGCGGTTAGAGAAGATTGCGATGCATATGAATCTCTCGATCATCGGTGGTTTGATTGCGGCATTGGTGGCTTATGGTCTTCAATCCCATGGTCAGAGGACAGAGTTTCCATTTCCACAGTTAAACTGGCGTAGTTTCCAAATATTGGGCGGCATGTTGCTCATCACTCAGGGGTTTGAGACGACCAAGTACCTTGGCGTTGAGTACGACGCCGAATCGCGCGTAAGGGCAGCATGGCTGGCCCAAATCATCGCCGCGTTCATTTACATTGTCTTCGTCCTATTGGTTGCCGTTCTAATCCCGGGTGTGAAGGTGGATGATGAGACAGCCATTGTCTCCATTGTAGATAAAGCGGCCTGGGGGTTTGGTACGGTTTTATCAGTCGGCGCGATCTTCAGTCAGTTCGGCGCGGCCGTGGCTGATACGGTTGGCACGGGCGGCTTGCTGGAAGAGGAGACACGAGGGCGATTATCCGAGGATCGTGCATATATAC
>JAGHDS010000305.1 GCA_021159845.1 Anaerolineae bacterium | reverse complement strand
GGAGCAGATGGAGCGGATGATGAGGGTAGCCCAGCAGTCGACGGCGAGCGCTCTATCTGCGCTGGCGTCAGCCGTGGACACCGGCGTCGGGGAGGGGCCTCGCATCGTCGTTTTCAATCCGCTGGCCTGGGAACGTGACGATGTCGTGCACGTGCCGCTCGGTGAGCTTGGCGACATCGCACCGATTGCTGTCGAGGATGACCAGGGGCGCCGCCTACCTGTCCAGGTGCTCGGCGATGAGCTTGTCTTCGTGGCCAAGGATATCCCCTCGTTAGGGGTCCGAGTCTACCGTCCTGTGAGTGAGCTAGCGGACGATGGGGGAGCGATCGTACGGGCGGATCCGCAAGGAAATGTGTTGGATAACGGCGTCCTGCGGATTCGGGTACATCCCGCATCCGGGGCACTGGATCAGCTGGTTGACCTCGAGGCGGGGCGGGACCTGGTCGAGCCGAAGACCGGACGTGGGCCGGAGGCTAAGATGGACGCCGGGATGCTTAACAGGTTGCAAATCCTGTGGGAGCAGCCTCACCCTATGTCGGCCTGGAATATCGGCGATATTACCCGGGTGGATCATCTCATCACGGGGGCCCAGGTCCAGGTTACGGAGCAGGGCCCTGTACGTGGTGTGGTTGAGGTGCGCCGTCGGTTCCTGAACTCCTCGATGCGACAGCGCATTGTGCTATACCGTGGACTGCGCCGCATCGATTTCGAAACGGAGATAGATTGGCACGAGCGGGGGAGTGCTCGCCAGGACGCTCCCATGTTGCGGGTCACTTTCTCGCCCTTCCTCGGGTACACTCGGGCAACCTTCGAGGTCCCCTTCGCAGGGCTGGAGCGCCCGGCTGATGGCCGTGAGGTGCCCGCTTTGCGCTGGGCCGACCTCTCCGAGGATGGCTACGGGGTCTCTCTGTTAAACGATGGCAAGTATGGTCATCAGGCGCACGGTAACACGCTGGGGTTGACTCTGCTGCGGGCCTCTTACGAACCGGATAACAACCCGGATGAAGGGCTGCATCGCTTCACCTACTCCCTGTACCCGCATCCTGGCGATTGGCGAGAGGCGGGAACCGATCAGCGCGCGGCCGAGTTGAATCAGCCAGTCCAGGTCGTGGTCACCGACGGCCACGCTGGCCCGTTGCAGCCTGGTCGATCATGGCTGCGTTGTGAGTCGGCGCACGCCCGGGTGTCGGCGGTGAAGCTGGCCGAGGACCAGCCGGAGGAAGGGCAGGCCGTCATCGTGCGGGTGTACGAAGCGCATGGTCAAGAGACGGATGCGCGGCTCCTGCCTGGATGGCCGGTCACCCGAGCGGAGGAGGTCGATCTGGTTGAGCGGCCTCTGGCGGATCTCGCCATCGAGGGGGATGGCGTCTTGCTACATCTGGCGCCGCACGAGATCAGAACCGTCAAGCTGTACACAAGCTGAGATTCGGAGCGAGTTCGGGCATCCTATCCGAGGGGCATGCAGGCTCAGTTCGAATTGCCGTGTGTTGCCTTCAGTAGGGGGGTAGGGTGTGTTTACCATATCCCGAATCGGGAGGAGGATCTATGCCACGAACAGTCAAAACGATGGGGCAGCAGTTTGGGCGTCGCTCCTGGGCGGAGCCGTGGAAGATCAAGATGGTGGAGCCAATCCGGCTGCTCAGCAGGGAGGAGCGGGAGCGAGCGCTGCGAGAGGCGGGGTACAATACTTTCCTGCTTCGCTCCGAGGATGTGTACATCGACCTGCTCACCGATAGCGGCACCGGAGCCATGAGTGATCGGCAGTGGGCGGGGATCATGTTGGGCGACGAGGCCTATGCCGGGAGCCGTAACTTCTACCATCTCGAGGAGGCGGTGCGGACCTACTACGGCTACCGTTATGTGGTGCCCACGCACCAGGGGCGAGGCGCGGAGCACCTACTCAGCCAAGCGGTGATCAAGCCCGGACAGTACGTGCCCGGCAATATGTACTTCACCACCACGCGCTTGCACCAGGAGCTGGCCGGCGGCATCTTCGAGGATGTCATTATTGATGAGGCCCATGATCCCACGAACCTGCATCCTTTCAAGGGGGATGTGGATCTGGATAAGCTGGAGTCGTTAATCAGGCGGGTGGGGGCGGAGAATATCGCCTATGTGAGCCTGGCGGGCACGGTGAACATGGCTGGTGGGCAGCCGGTGAGCATGGGGAATGTGCGAGCTCTGCGAGAGCTATGCGATCGGTACGGGATCCGCATCTATCTGGACGCCACTCGCATGATGGAGAATGCCTTCTTCATCCAGGAGCGGGAGGAGGGGTACGCGGACAAATCCATCGCAGAGATCCTGAAGGAGTTCTGCAGTTATACCGATGGTGCCTGGATGAGCGCGAAGAAGGATAACCTGGTGAACATTGGCGGCTGGCTGGCCGTCAACGACCGGGAGTTGTTCGACACGCTCCGCAACATGGTCGTGGTTTACGAGGGGCTGCATACTTATGGCGGGATGTCTGGGCGCGATATGGAGGCCCTGGCCATTGGGATCGAGGAGGCCGTGCAAGATGATTACGTGCGCGCCCGGGTGGGACAGGTACGCTATCTAGGGGATCTCCTGGATAACTGGGACATCCCGTTCGTGAAGCCGGTGGGCGGACATGGCATCTTCCTGGACGCGAAGCGATTCTACCCTCACATTCCTCAGGATCAATTCCCAGCGCAAACCCTAGCGGCCGAGCTGTATCGAGAGTCCGGCGTGCGGAGTATGGAGCGCGGTATCGTCAGCGCGGGACGTGACCCGAAGACCGGGGACCACCGGCGTCCGGCGTTGGAGCTCACCCGGCTGGCGATTCCTCGCCGGGTGTATACGCAGGCGCATATGGATGTGGTCGCGGAAGCGATCAAGGCGGTGTACGACGCGCGCGAACAGGCGAAGGGGCTGCGGATGGTCTATGAGCCGAAGTACCTGCGCTTCTTCCAGGCGCGTTTTGAGCCCATTGAGTAGTGGAGTTGGAGTGTGGCGGGGCGCGATGGGTTGTCTATTGCCCGTAGTGCCCCGCCGTCTTATCGTGGCTTCCAGCCTCGGTCGGTTCCCCGGCCCTGATGCTCCCCCCACGTCCTGAGCCGAAGACGTGTCGATGCGCCCGGCGGTAATCCTCGCGCCTTGTCTGGGCGTAGATCCGGGTCGTAGTGGGGGAGGAGTGGCCCAGGGCGTACTGAGTTAGCGCCAGGTCGCCGGTCTCGCTCAGGAACTCCGTGGCGAAGAAGTGCCTCAGCGTGTGCGGCGTGAGGTGGAACATCTCCAGGATGCCCGCCCGGGACGCGAGGCGGAAGAAGATGTTTTGGACGCTCCGGGTGGAGAGGGGAAGTATCTTCGATCCGGCGCCGCGGTCGTGTCGGGCGAAGACGGGAAGGCTGGCGATCGGGCGGGCTTGGGCGGTGTCTTGCCGTGCCCGGAGGTAGGTCAGGATTGCCTGCCAGGCTCGATCGGAAAATAGGACCTCTCGTTCCTTGTTGCCCTTGGCGTATTTCACCACAGCGCCGTGCACGTTATGCAGGAGATGTCCCCGTTCCAGGCGTACTAGCTCGCCCACCCGCATACCGGAGCTGAGTAACGCCTCGATCATGGCGATGTTGCGCAGCCGGATCAGCTCCCGTCGGCGACGCTCGCCCGGCGGCGTGGACTCGGGGAGCTCGAGCGGCTTGTAGACCTCGGCCAGCAGCGCCTCGACGATCTCGCGGGAGGGTAGCTTCTCGGGGGGGAGCGTGTCACGGCGGTGCGGTTTCACCGCCTTGGCGAGCACTTTGCGCAGCGTGTCATACTCGGTCATCGTCATGGGGATCATCTGTGTGTCGATGACGAGGTACTCGAAGAAGCCGGT
>JAGHDS010000157.1 GCA_021159845.1 Anaerolineae bacterium | reverse complement strand
GCTGATGGTCTACATTGCCTGCCCCGTCGCGCAGCCAGAGGTAGAGTGGGTACTCGCCTTCGTCGGGCGCGCGCAGCCCGGCGATCATGAACGTGTTGGAGATGAAATGTCCATCGGTGGGGGCGACGGGCACATCTCCGATCTTGTAGTACAGGCCGGCGATGCCGGATAGATCAGTCGGCGTTGCCCACGTCACCGTGAAGGCGTTCCGATTCGACCAGTGGGATGGGGTAACCTGGACCGCCTGAGGTGGCGCGGGAGGTTGAGTGTCGATGTGAAGGAGCACAGGGTAGCTCACCTCGATGTTCCCCGCCGCGTCCACGGAGTAGAAGGAAAGGGTTCGCTCCCCCTCACCATCAACTGTGAAGATGGTTCCCTCTCGCCACTCCCCATCGTCAATTCGGTAAAACGTGTTCTTCACGCCCGACCCCGTGTCCGTCGGCACGAGTGTAACCGTGATCGGGGAGACGAACCAGTCATCGTCCCCTCGTTTGCCCTCCAGTATGTAAGCGGTTGTAGGCGGGTGGGCGTCCACCGGGACGGTGATCGTGTGCTCCGGCTCCAGGTTGCCTGCCACATCTTGCCCGCGGAATCGGACGACGTGTAGGCCGTCCTTATCGAATTCGATGCGGTTCCCGGTTTGCCACGCCCCACCGTCCAGCGTGTAACGGACGTCGCCCGGCCCCGAGCCGTCGTCTGCCACAGCGAACTCCAGGACGGTATCCGAGCCGGTGTACCATCCCGACGGGCTCAGGGTGCCCGTGAGCGTGTACGATGTCGTGGGGGGGTGTGTGTCCACTGCGATTGTGAATGTGCGCGTAGCCTCCACATTCCCAGCTATATCGCGCGCGTACACGTTCAGGGTATGTATCCCATCGTCAGCGATGTCCACGGCCGTGTCTGTGAGCCATGAGCTGTCGTCCAGCTTGTGGTAGATGGCATCCACGCCGGAGCTGGTGGCCGGGTTGCCATCCGTCGCTGTGATCTCTGCGTGAACCGGGGTGGTGTACCAGCCCGCAGCCCCCTGTATGCCGTGGAGCGTCACCTGGCTAATCGGCGGTGTGCCGTCGTACCAGAAGGCATTCACCTCGACATTACGCGCCCGGTGATCTACGTTACCCGCCGCGTCGCGTAGCCATACATAGATCGTGTGTCGGCCGTCGCCGGGCACCTGAATGTCTGATGCCTGGTCCGGCCGCTGGGTTGGGATGCCATCCTCCGGGGCAATCGGCTCAGCGTTCAGCTTATAGTACGCGCCTGTCACGCCGGAGAGGTCGGCCGGGTTGGTCCACGTCTCGGTGAAGCTGTTGCGGTTCGTCCAGCCGTCGGGCAGTGACACCAGGTTGAAGGGAGGAGCCGGCGGAGTTCGGTCCACTTGCGCGGTCACCGTGGCGTATTGCGTCTGGTCGGCATTTCCCGCCACATCCTGGAGCCAGACGTACACGGTGCGCTCTCCATCGTTCGGGATGTGTAGGCCGTCCAGATGGTCTTGCCCAGGGAAGAACGTGCCGTCATTCGGGGCGGTGGGTGGTGTGTCCCAGCGCACCCACGCTCCCGCGATCCCGGAGTCATCGGCTGGAGGTGTCCAGTCCAGCCGGAAAGTCTCCGCGTTCGTCCAGCCGGCCGGGTTGATGGTCAGGTCCGCCGGTGGGGCCGGTGGCACGATGTCCACGTGGAGTGTCGTCGTGGCTGTGTGCGTTGGATCGGCGTGCCCGGCCGCGTCGCGCAGCCAGACATACACTGTGTGGGCGCCGTTAGGGACGGGGCCTACATTGGTGATCATGTTCGTGGTGGTGACATACGTGCCGTCGTCTACGGTCGTCGGCGGGGTGTCCAGGCGGTACCAGGCGCCGACGACATCCTGGTCTTCAGGTGCCAGCTTCCAGGTCAGCGTGAATATCTGGTGCGTCGTCCATCCCGCTGGCGAGGCCTTTAAGTGCAATGGTGGGCCTGGCGGTGGATCGTCTTGCGCCTGGGCCTGGCTGGCCAGCCACCCCAGGCCGGCTATTAAGGCTGCTGTGGTCAAGAGCATCATGAGCCAGCGAGGTAAGGGTCGTGTTATGGTCAACCGTAGCGTGTGCATTTTCCAGTTCGTTATCCTTGACATGCGTGTTGATCCCCTAACGCGATGCAGGGGGACTCATCGTGGAGCCCCCCTGGTCCGCCTGTCATACGCACTACCCTATCGCCAAACGCGGTGTCAATCCACTTCGAATTTGTACCCCACGCCGCGCGCTGTGATCAGATAGCGCGGGTGATCAGGATCTGGTTCGATTTTCGTGCGCAGCCGACGGATGTAGACGGCTACTTGGTTCGCGTAGCCTTCGTAGGTGTAGCCCCATACATGGTTCAGGAGTTGCTCGTGGCTGAGGATGCGCCCCGCGTTGCGGGCCAGCGTGTACAGCAGGCGAAATTCGATGGGCGTCAGCTCCACCTCGCGGCCATCGGGCAACGCCACGCGATTGTTGACCGGGTCGAGGCGGAAATCGTCCACCTGCAGGAGTGTCTTCGGCTCGCCGAAGGTGCCTCGCTCCACGCGCCGCATGACGGCGCGTACACGAGCGAGCAACTCTGTGGGTTCAAAGGGCTTGGGTAGATAATCGTCGGCTCCTAGTTCCAGCCCTGCGACCCGATCGGCAGTTTCCCCTTTGGCGGATAGGAAGATGATCGGGATATCCGTGTGACGTCGGATGCGCTGGCATACCTCCAACCCATCCATGTGGGGCATCATCACGTCGAGGATGACCAGATCAGGGGCCGCTTCGTCTACCAATCGCAGCGCCTCTGGCCCATTGCCGGCCGTCACGACATCGTACCCCTCCTCGCGTAGAAGAAAGGAGATCATCTTCACGCTGGGTGGATCATCGTCGACGACCAACACCCGCATAGATCGCGTCGTGCCCTCCGTGGGTAATCGCGCCGTGATAGGCCTCTGGTCGTTTGGCATTATACCACCCCGCGAAGCGGTCGGCAAACAATCGTGACACCTTTTCCTTTCCGTCATATTGGACGCTGGCAGCAGATCATATGTACCACTATCATCCTCGCGTATGTTAATGAAGGGAATGTGAAAGAAGCACGTACCCCGGATGACAGTTTTTTCATAAAATAGGCATTTAGGCTAAAAGGCTATTGTCTTCTATCTCAACATTATGCTAGACTGTGCCAGAGGGTGCTGTGTGGAATGAGGCACTCTCAAATATATGAGCGTTCAGTGTGGGATGGTGTTCTCACACCGATGTGTGATGAGATGACTAGACGCGATCGTTCGGTTCTACCTCCTTCGTTTTACGAGCGCGATACGTTGATCGTCGCCCGGGAGCTCCTGGGACAGCGTCTGGTCCGGATCGTGGATGGCGCTCGGGTGGTTGGGCGCATCGTAGAGGTGGAGGCCTATCGGGGAACGGATGACCTGGCATCTCATGCGGCGCGCGGTAGGACGCCTCGCAACGCAGTGATGTTCGGGCCTCCGGGACATGCTTACGTATATTTCACATATGGGATGCACTACTGCCTCAATGTGGTCACTGAGCCGTTGGGAATCCCGGCAGCCGTGCTCATCCGGGCTATTGAGCCTGTCGAGGGGATTGAGGTTATGCGGCTTGGCCGGCCGGGGCGGCGGGATGAGGAGTTGACGAACGGGCCGGCGAAGCTGTGCCAGGCGCTACAGATCGACCGTTTGTTTAACGGCGTTGCACTCGTTCCAGAAGCCCGATTGTTCATCGAGGAAGGGGAAGTGGTATCCGATGGGCAGATCGCGACCTCGCCCAGGATCGGGGTGAGGGGAGATGAGCTGGCACTCACCCGGCCGTGGCGTTTCTTCATACGGGGCAATCCCTTTGTCTCTCGCATGAAGGATAGGCGGAGAACTCGTTGATCCTTGCAGTCGGCGTTGGCGCTTCCCCCGTGTCTCCCGTACAGCGGTATAGCGATGATCACTCTTCGGTTGTTACTGGCCCACATGATTGGCGATTATACCCTACAGACGGGGCAGATCGCCCGCTACAAGGCGGAGGGTTGGCCCGGCCTGCTCATTCACGCGGCCATCGTGACGCTGGTCAGCGGCCTGCTCATCGCTGGCTTATTCCCCTATTGGTGGGCCTGGGCGCTCGTGTTGGGGGGCATTCACCTGGGGATCGATCAGCTACGCACGTTCCATCTGAAGGATATGCCGGCGGAGTTTGCCCTGCCCTATCTCTTGTTCGATCAGGGACTGCATCTGCTCACGATCGTGGCGATCGCGTGGCTGGGCGCTCACGAGACCCCCGCGGAGGTGTGGCATTTTCTCAGATGCCCGGAGACGACCGAGGTGCTGTGGCCGGCCTTTGTAACCGTTGTTATCTGCCTGATCTGGACTACGGCTGTGTTGGAGATGGCCGTCTTGCGCACCTTCAATTGGTTGTTCCACATGCCGCCTCCGGCTGCTATCCGGCCGGCTGATCGCCTGGCTGGTGCCACGGAGCGGCTGTTTGCGTTGCTCCTTTTGCTCACCCCATACCCTTGGGTGTACCCCATTGTGTTCGTCCCTCGATTGTACTGGGGTATCTGGCACGCCTCGGACTCCACGCCGCCGTTAGCTTACGGTGTGCGTAGCCTGGTATCCTTCCTCATGGCCACTGGGGCAGGTCTCTTTATGGCCCATCTGAGCCGGGCGGTGAGATGACCCTACGCGCCTCCGCCGCTTGGCCGGTTACGCACGAGTTGCCATAGAGCCAGGGCCTCCTCGCGGGAGATCATCAAGAGCGTGACTGCGTAAACGGCCGCTCCCAGTACGATGCCGGATGTGCCGGTCCACCAGGCAGGACCGTCTCCCCAGCCGCGTTGCCACCACCATACCGTGGCCCCCATCAGCGCAGCGGCCATGCCGGCTCGGATAGCCGTTTGGACTAGAGGCCGGGCATCGGGCCGACTTAGCCGACGCCAGATCAGCCAGAGCAACGTTGACATCTCGACAGTGGTCGCCAGCGTGTTGGCCAGTGCCAGCCCTCCGTGGGCCAGCGGGGCCACCAGGGTCAGGCTGAGGAACACGTTGAGGGCCATCGCGATCAGGCCAACCCGCACGGGGGTCCACGTATCGTGTAGGGCGTAAAAGGCCCGGCTGACGATTTCCACGACGCTATGAGCCACCAGCCCGGCGGCGAAGAAAGCCAGCGCCTCGGCGACGGCCATTGTGGAGTGCTCGTCGAACGCGCCGCGCTCGAAGAGCAGGCGGATCAGCGGCACGCGCAGTATGATCAACCCTACGCTGGCGGGGATGGTTAGTGTGAGCACAGCTCTCAGCGTCGCGCTCAGCGTTGAGCGCATCTCGTCCTGAGCATCGCGAGCAACCAGCGCGGCGAAGGTGGGAAAGGCTGCGGTCGCCACCGCCTGAGCGATGATGCCCTGTGGAAGCAGCATGAGTAGCCAGCCGTAGTTCAACGCGGCCAGACTCCCGGGCGGCAGGCTGGAGGCCAGCATGATGTTGACGAGGAAGTTGACCTGGACGGCCGCCAATCCCAGCACCCGCGGGGCCATCAGTCGCCCGACTTCTCGGACGGAGGGATCGTGGAGGCCCAGCGTCGGGACATAGCGAGCTCCCTGTCGCCAGATCCCCGGAACCTGGACCAGTAGATGCCCAAAGGCGCCAGCGACCACGCCCATGACCAGCCCGCGCACCCCCCAACGGGGTGCCAGGAACCACGCGCCGGCGATGATCGAGAGGTTATAAATGACAGGGGCCAGGGCGGGGAGCAGGAAGTGCTGGCAGGCGTTCAGGATCCCCATGAAGATGCCGCTGATGCCAAAGACCACCGTGGAGATCAGCATCCAGCGCATGAGCGTGGCAGTAAGCGCCTGTTGTTCCGGCGTGAATCCCGGGGCGATAATGTGGGTGACCAGTGGGCGCGCGAGTATTG
>JAGHDS010000255.1 GCA_021159845.1 Anaerolineae bacterium | reverse complement strand
ACTGTCTCCTCCAATACTTGATTCTTCTGGCGGACCTCGCGTTCCAATTGGAGGCGGCTGACCTGGGCCTCACGAAACTCGAGGGCGCGTTGGATCACGTGCAAGAACTCATCCAGGTCGGAGCCAATGGCAATCTGCCCTTTCTCCACATAGCCATCTGCCCCCTGTCGTACCGCTTCGATGGCGGTCTTGATACCACCGTGTCCTGTGACCATGACGATACACGTGTTCTGATCTCGCGCACGGATTTGCCGTAGGATGGAGATGCCATCTTGATCCGGCAGCATTAAGTCCAGCAGGATCAGATCGAAGGATCCCTTCTCCCACTCACGCAGACCTGATTTGCCATCCTGTGCTGTGGTGACCTCGTGCCCCATCTGAGCGAATAGGCGCTGTAGATATCGGCAAACCGTCAGGCTGTCATCTATGATCAAGATACGCAAAGGGCTTCTCATGGGTTGTCCCTCTTCTTGTTCGTTCTCTTGCGCCTTGTGGAATTTCTCTATCGCCGTGTTCCTGTTTACGCAATTATAGAGGTGATTTCTATAATGAGCCATAGGACTGTTGTTGGGGGACGGGGCCGAAATGGTACATCTTTCCTAGTTCTCCGGGGGTGTGCTATAATCTCGTTCATGGGTAAGGGAAGTGCAAAGGGCTGGCTGGATCTGCTGGAAGAAGCGAGGCGGGCGACTTGGTGGCGGGGGGCGGTGATCGCCGCTCTGTTTTTGATCATCGCTTTTCCCACCTTGCGATGGTTGGTTAACGAGTGGTGGACGAACAACTATTATTCGCACGGGGTGTTGGTGCCGCTGATAGCTGCCTTCTTCGCCTGGCGGCTGTGGCCGGGTATTCATCCCCGCCCGGATGATGTGGGGGTCGTCGTCCTGGTCGCGAGTGTGGCCCTGTACCTGGTCGCCTTGTTCTATCGTGCTTACTTCGTGGCCAGCTTTGGCCTCATCCTGCTGTTGGTCGGCCTCGCGTGGTTCCTCCTGGGGCGTCAGGCGCTGCGCCAGTTGGCCTTCCCTCTAGGTTTTTTGGTCTTCATGGTGCCCCTTCCCTTCGTCGAGCGTGCGACATATCCGCTGGCCCGGTTCACTGGCCAGTGCGCGGGACATCTTATCCGTTTGTTCGGCGTGAACGTAGCCGTCAACGGCTTTCAAGTCTCTCTGCCCAATGTCGATCTGGTTGTGGGGGCGCAGTGCAGCGGGATGCGCTCCATCATCGCGCTGTTCACCCTGGCGGCCATCTTGATCTATGTCCTCCGTGGTCCTCGTTGGGGCAAGGCCATCATTGGCCTTGCGGTCATTCCCGTTGCCATGCTGGGCAACATCCTGCGAGTTGCATCCCTGTTGGTGGTCGCCCTCGCGTGGGGGGCGGAGGCGGGGTTCAGGTTTTACCATGATTATTCTGGGATCCTCTTCTTCCTCACAGCTTTTGGGGCGTTACTCCTCGTAGGTCGGGTGGTAGGATGTCGAGAGATACGCGACGATATCTGGTGACGCTGACCCTCCTGGCGATTGCCGCCGCGGCCGTGCTCTTCATCGGATTGAACGAGGGCATCGCGGGGCGCGAGCTGAGCAATCGAGGGTACACGTATATCGTGGACGTGGATCATTGGCAGCGCACACGTCGGGAGCGGGCCGTTCAATCCCCCTACGATTTCAGCCTGGATACCGATCTGAACTCCTTGCCGTTACGGTTGGGGGACTGGCAAGGGCGGGACGTCCCCTTGACCAACCTGGAGGCGCTCATCCTTTTGGAGCCTGAACAGTATGTGCAGCGGATTTACTCGCTTCCGGACGGGCGCTATCTGTGGCTCACTCTGATCGGCAGCCATAAATCGAAGAGCTTCCACTCCCCACAGATCTGTTACACCGCGGATGGTTGGTCCACGGACGCCTCGTCGGAGCCCATCCCCCTGAAGAAGGGAGAGATCTACGCTTTGCGCCTGGTTGCCAGGAAGCGGATTAAGGAGGGGGGACAGGAGCAGCATGTAGTGCTCTACTTCTACCTCTGGCCCAATACGACACGTGATAACAGTCAGGGGTTGATACTTTTCAAGGTCACCTCGTCGCTGTATGGCTCTCTGGATGAGACGCTGAGGATGGAGAAGGATTTCATCCGTGAGTTCTTCACTCGAGCGCGGGCGTGACCTCTTGGGCGGGTAAGGGGCATTGCCTTTGGTGAAGATGGGCGAGACAGAGTTGGATCGCGGGGCTGAATGGGCTGCTGTCCGGGCGTTAGACGATAATCGCGTGCGGGATGCTCTGGCTTCCGTCGGTTTCTCCGATTCGCGGGCGGCCGAGCGGTGCTTGCGTCGTATCGCCGGCGGCTCCCGGTGGGAACGGGCTGTGGTGGCATGCCTGCCCAGCCTGATCGCCGCTCTGCGTGAAGTGGCGAATCCCGATCGGGTGCTCGTGAACCTGGAGCGCTTTGCCGATAACGTGGCTGATCGGCATGAACTCCTTCAACTCCTGGCCAATGACCCGCGGGCCGTGGAAGTGCTGGTCACCCTGTTCGCCGGCAGCCAGTTCCTCACCGAGATACTGCTCCGCAATCCAGACTACTTCGAGCGGCTCACCGCTCAGAAGGATCTCGTCCAATTGAAGACGGTGGAGCAGCTTGTCGCCGAGGCTCGCGCGGTCTTAGACCCACTGGCCGGGGCCGATGAGCAACTGGACGCCCTGCGGCGATTCCAGCGCTGGGAGCTGCTCCGTATCGGCGCGAGTGATCTGTTAGGGTTGTTGGACCTGGCAACGGTCACCGAGCAGCTTTCCATCCTGGCGGACAGCCTCGTGCGGTCCTGCCTCGATATCGCGTCGGCCCAGTCGGGTATCTCGGCCGAGGGGTTTGCCGTCGTCGCCTTAGGTAAATTGGGTGGGGAGGAGCTGAACTATAGCTCGGATATTGACCTGCTGTTCCTGGCTGCCTCGGGAGCTATGGCGTATCGACGGCTGGGCCAGTGGCTTATCGACGCCCTGACGCGCATGACCCCAGAGGGATTCCTCTATCGCGTTGATATGCGACTACGCCCTTGGGGGCAGGCGGGCGCCTTGGTTACCTCTGTGGACGGGTATATCGCCTATCTGAGTCGCCATGCCCGGCTGTGGGAGAAGCAGGCTCTGCTCAAAGCTCGCGTGATCGCCGGGGACATGGCGGTGGGGCACTCGTTCCTGCGTCGGGCGGCTCCCCTGATCTACGGTGTGGCCGGCGACGCTGTGAGGGCGGATGTCCGGGCCATGAAAGATCGGATTGAGGGTCGGCTGCGTCGGCGGGGATGCGAGTGGGGTGAGGTGAAGCTGGGACAAGGGTCGATCCGAGACGTGGAGTTCGTGACCCAGTACCTGCAGCTTGTGCATGGCGCTCAGCGGCTGGACCTTCGTTGTCAGAACACATTGGAGGCGCTATCTCGACTGGATGCTTCCGGGATCCTCTCGGCCGAGGAGTACCAGATACTATCGGAGGGCTACGTCTTTCTGCGTACCATCGAGCATCATTTGCAGTTGATGTACTATCAGCAGACGCACACCTTGCCGAGCGATCCGGAGGCGCTTGCCCATCTGGCTCGTCGGCTGGGATTTCGGGGGCCGGGCGCGGGCGATCGGCTTGTGGAGCGGTATCAACAGCATAGCGCGGCCATCCGCTCTGTGTATCAGCGATATTTGAGTGGGGAGGAGGGGGGAAATATGGATGAAGGACCTCATTCTCCGCCGTCGAAAGAGACACGTCATTTGGAGCGGATGATCCCGTCCTATAGTGATGCCTTCTCCGATGATGAGATCGCTCGGCATGTTGCCCTGGTGGAGCGGCTGGGGGATGATAATCTCGTCGAAGTTGAGGCGGCTCCGCTGGACGATCGCCGATGGCGGGTCACGATCGTCGCGTACGACTACCTCGGTGAGCTATCCTTGATATGCGGGCTCTTGTTCGTATACGGCCTCAATATCCTGGATGGACGGGTTTTCACTTACGAGCCTTTGCCCGGGCGACATGGGCGCTCAACCCCGTCTGCGGTGCCTCGCCGGGCGCGCCGATCTCGTTTAGAGGGTAGGCGCTCTCGCGGGAATGGGCGGCGGAAGATCGTAGACGTCTTCACCGTGGCCGCGGTGCGTGGTGATGTCTCGGCTGATACCTGGTCCCGGTATGAGGAGGACCTGGAAGCGCTTGTGCGGCGGTTGAGCAAGGGGGAGCAGCGAGAGGCCCAGGGGGAGCTGGCTAAGCGGGTTGCGGATGCCCTGCGAGACACTCGCGGGACGACCACCACACTCTACCCTGTGGAGATCGAGATCGACAACACGTCGTCCGAGCGGTATACGGTGCTTCGCATTGATGCACTGGACACGATTGGATTCCTCTACGAGTTTTCCAATGCATTGGCCCTCAGCGGTGTTTACATCGCGCACATGACGATCGATTCCGTCGGAAAGCGGGTACGGGATACCCTTTACGTCACGGATTCCCGAGGACAGAAGATCACGGCTCCCGAGCGCCAGCGCCAACTGAGGGCGGCGGCCGTCCTGGTCAAGCACTTTACCCACTTGTTGCCGCGTTCCCCGAATCCTGAGGCTGCGCTGTTGCATTTTCGCAGCTTTGTAGGGCAGTTGTTCATGCGCCCCGACTGGCCCGATGAGTTGGCGACGCTGGAGCGGCTGGATGTCCTGGAGGCGCTGGCCCGGCTTCTCGGCGTCAGTGATTTCCTGTGGGAAGACTTCCTACGTATGCAGCATGATAACCTCTTCCCGGTCGTGCGCGATGTGGAGAACCTGGCCCACCCTAAGTCCAAGGAGGAGTGGCGCGCGGAGTTGGATGAGGCTCTTCGCTCGGCTTCGGACTCGGACGCTCGTCGCAAAGCCCTGAACGCCTTTAAGGATCGCGAGATGTTCCGCGTGGATATGCGCCACATCCTGGGGTACATCACGGAGTTCGGCCAGTTCTCCGGCGAGCTGACGGACCTGGCTGAGGTGGTGGTGGAGGCCGCGTATCGCTTATGCGATGAGGAGCTACGGGCCCAGTACGGTACTCCCCGTCTGGAGGATGGGAGCTACGCTCCTATGACCGTTTGTGCGCTGGGTAAGTGCGGCGGCCGGGAGTTGGGGTACGCTTCTGATATCGAGCTGATGTTCATTTTCGCGGGCAATGGCCGGACTACGGGACCTCAGGTGATCACCACGGCAGAGTATTATGAGCGGTTGGTACAGTCCTTCTTACGAACGATCCGGGCGCATCGCGAGGGTATCTTCGAGGTCGATCTTCGGCTGCGCCCTTATGGGCGGATGGGGAGCATGGCCGTCTCGTTAGAGGCTTTCCGCCGCTATTTCGGCCCGGGCGGCCCGGCGTGGGCTTATGAACGGCAGGCGCTGGTGAAGCTACGACCGATCGCTGGGGATCCCGATCTGGGGGCCCAGATCGTCGCTCTGCGAGACGCCTTCGTCTATGGAGGGGAACCCTTCGATGTGCGGGCGATGAGGGCTATGCGAGAGCGGCAGATCCGTCACCTGGTCACAGGGGGGACGTTCAATGCGAAGTTCAGCCCCGGTGGCCTGGTGGATCTGGAGTATCTGGTACAGGGATTGCAGATCACTTATGGTCGCCATGATCCCCGTCTGCGTTTGACGAACACGCGAGAGGCGATGACTGCATTGGCCGAAACGGGCATCCTATCGGCCGAGGAGTATCGGCGGCTGCGCGATGCACATATCTTCCTTCGCCGGCTGATCAACGCCCTGCGCATGGTGCGCGGCAATGCGCGTGACCTGACGGTGCCCCCTGTGGATAGCGAGGAGTTCGCCTTTCTGGCACATCGTCTGGGGTATGGCGGCGACGTGGCTCGCCTGCATGACGATCTGATCTCCCATGCCTCCTATGTGCGCGATGTCAGTGCCCGGTTGCTGTCGTAACTGGGATGCTTTTATGTAGGTTGTACAAGGAAGTGGCCCCCTTTTTGTTTGTTTTAGCGGTGGTGAATAGGTGGATTCTCCCTTATCATAAGGGGAGTATGTTGTTGTATCGCTTATCTTGAACTATGTGATGGGAAAGGAGCAGATATATGTCGCTTCAGTGTCGTACACCTGAGGATGTTCTGGCACTCATTAAAGAGCATGATGTCCAGATGGTGGACCTTCGCTTCACGGATATGCCAGGGATATGGCAGCACTTTTCGGTCCCCGCACGGCTGTTCGATGCGGATGCCTTTGATGAGGGCTTGGGATTTGATGGTTCATCCATTCGCGGCTTCCAGCAAATCCAAGAGAGTGATATGTTGCTGATCCCGGACCCGACAACTGCCTTCTTCGATCCGTTCCGGTCCGCGACCACGTTGGTTCTCATCTGTAATGTTCGTGATCCGATCACGCGCGAGAATTACACGCGCGACCCGCGCTATGTGGCTCAGAAAGCGGAGGCATATCTCAAGAGCACCGGGATAGCGGATGTCAGCTACTGGGGGCCGGAGCCCGAGTTTTTCATCTTCGATGATATTCGTTACGGCCAGGGGACGAATTACGGCTTCTATCGTATTGATTCTGTTGAGGGGAGCTGGAACACGGGCAAGGAGGAAGATCCCAATCTGGGCTATAAGCCGCGCACCAAGGAGGGGTACTTCCCCGTGCCTCCTACGGATACTTTGCAGGACATCCGCAGTGAGATCGTGCTGTACCTGCTAGATGTGGGCATAGACGTGGAGGCGCACCATCACGAGGTTGCCACCGGTGGTCAGTGCGAGATCGATATGCGATTCGCAAGCTTGGTGCGGATGGCGGATAGCCTGATGAAGTATAAGTACATCGTTAAGAACGTGGCGTACAAGCACGGGAAGACGGCGACGTTCATGCCCAAGCCGCTGTTCGGGGATAACGGCTCCGGGATGCACACACATCAGAGCCTGTGGAAGGGGGATACAAACCTCTTCTATGATGAGAGCGGCTATGCTGGCTTGAGCGATGTAGCCCGGTATTACATCGGCGGCTTGCTGAAGCACGCGCCCGCCTTGTTGGCCTTCAGCGCCCCGACGGTCAACTCTTATCACCGCCTCGTGCCCGGCTTCGAGGCGCCGATCAATCTGGTTTACTCGCAGCGTAATCGATCGGCGGCGGTGCGCATCCCGATGTACTCGCCCAGCCCGAAGGCAAAGCGGGTGGAGCTTCGCTTCCCGGACCCCTCCTGCAACGGGTACCTCGCTTTCGCCGCCATGCTCATGGCCGGCCTGGATGGGATCCAGAACCAGATTGATCCGGGAGAGCCCATCGATAAGGACCTCTACGACCTGCCCCCGGAGGAGGCCGCCCGGGTGCAATCCACGCCCGGGTCGTTGGCTGAGGTCCTGGACGCTTTGGAGGAGGATTATGAGTTCCTCCTTCGCGGCGACGTCTTTACCCCCGATGTTATCGAGACCTGGCTGGCATATAAGCGGGAGCGTGAGGTCGCTCCCATGCAGATCCGCCCGCATCCCTACGAGTTCTACTTGTACTTCGATATTTAATCGCCAGGGTGTGTTCGGAACTGAGCTTAGGACGGAAGCCTTTTTGAATATAACAGGGGCGACCAATAGTCGCCCCTGTTCCTTATCTGGACGGGTTTGAACGGGGAGAGAGTGACAACTCGCCGCTCTCTCCCCATATTATGTCTGCGATATGCGCGTTACGGATGGTGCCCGCTGTCAGCGGAGCGCCGCAGGTGAGGTTGGATGTCGGCGGGTCTACCTGCGGCTGAACTCATAGATAGTCGCGCAGTCGTCGGCTGCGGCTGGGATGCCGGAGCCGGTTGAGCGCGTGGGCCTCGATCTGCCGAATGCGCTCCCGGGTGACCCCGAACTTGCGGCCTACTTCCTCCAGCGTGTGAGTGCACCCATCCACCAGCCCAAACCGCATTTGCAGGATACGCACCTCGCGTGGACTTAGGGATTCCAATATTTCGTTCAGCACATCTCTCAAGATGCGCTGGCTGGCCTCATCCGTGGGTGAGGCTGACGACAAATCCTCTATGAAGTCGGCGAGGTAGGAGTCCTCCTCCTCACCCACTGGGGTCTCCAGGCTGAGCGGGTGTTGGGAAACCTTAAACACCTGCTCTACGCGCTCGGAGGGCACGTCCAGTTCTCTGGCAATCTCTTCCACAGTGGGATCACGTCCCAGCTTTTGTGCCAGATCGCGGCTTGTACGGTGGACCCGATTGATCTGTTCGTACATGTGTACCGGCACGCGGATGGTACGTCCCTGATCGGCGATGGCCCTAGTCACTGCCTGACGAATCCACCATGTGGCATAAGTGCTGAATTTGTAGCCGCGGTGGTAATCGAATTTATTCACCGCGCGAATGAGCCCAATGTTCCCCTCTTGAATCAGGTCCAGGAAGGGGACACCGCGCCCCATGTATTTCTTGGCGATGCTGACGACCAGCCGAGAGTTCGCCTCGATCATGTGTTGTTGTGCGGCCTCGCCGTCCCTAACCTGTGCGAGTAGCTTCTCGCGCTCGACCGGGTCATGGACACCCTGTGCGAGCCTGTGTTGGGCGGCGCGGCCTTTCTCCATGCGCTTTGCCAGAGACACCTCTTCTTCCGCCGTTAGGAGTGGAACGCGGCTGATCTCCTTTAAATATAAGCTCACGGAGTCGTCTACCTCAATGTCGTCGAGCGACACCTCCTCTTCTTTTCTATCCCGTTGTTCTATCATAGCGCGGGTTGGCCGGCGTGCCTGGGCGACGGTTACGCCTCGCTCGTAGAGGGCAGCGAAGACCTCTTCCGCCTCATCAATGTCTGACTCAACCTCTGGGATGGCCTCCATCACGTCATCATATGTGACGTAGCCGCGCTGTTCGTTGATGTGAATGAGATGTTCTACAATGGTCGTAGCTGCTGAAGACGACGAGGAATCCTTTTTCTGCCGTATGGCCCTAACGTTAGCTCTTGGCAACTCTCCTCATCTCCTTCCTTTTGGGTTTTCCCTACGAGGCTTGGACCTCAGCGGGTTGCTCAGGTATGACGCGGGCTGAGGCGATCGTTGGTAGGGTGCACCCCAATTCTCCTCGCTGGTGCCCTGTCCGAATAGCTTTTTGCCCCTTTCACTGAATCTTAGCGTGTAGATTAACCGGGATCCGTTCTCGTGACATCTTGGACAGGTGTTGGGAAACGTCTTGGATCTGGTCACTCCCGGCTGGATGAGGGCGTACCCGTCGCTGACACCGTCGGCAACACCTTTGCTGTGGGGGAAGAGGTGGGGGTCGGTGTAGGTGGATACGCCGGCTCACGCACAAGGCGCTCCAGGTCCTCGATAACGTAAGACGCTATAATGTAGACGGTATTCTCCTCGTCTTTCTTAACATAATATGAGAATCCCTGAGGGGTTTTATCTCCCCATTGCAGTGTCCTCACTTTTCCATTTTGCAAATGGAGGCTAGCCCGCCATGTCGGCGTGGCTAGCCCGTATTCTTTGAGATCAGCCGTGTTTGTGAACACTCGCGTGGCGCGAGCGTAAGCCACTCCCTCGACAACGCGATCGACCCGCGCATCATCGGCCGGTTCTTTTGCTTTCGTTGAGATATCGACCAGATACCAGGGACCAGTTCCTTCTCGAATGAGCTGTGTACTGCCGTCCGGCCCAGACACGTCTAGCTGTACGACCTGAGCGGGCTCCACGTCCCATATTGGGGTGTTCGCCCCGGTCGTCGATTCTCCGACCCCTTTGTTCCCCTTGATCTCGAAGAAATATGTGTATCCTCCTAATGCTATAAAAACGAGAAGCAAGATAACCGTGTTGCGGAATCGCATGGTAATCACCTAGGCATCATAATCACTCGCTGTTCGTTGTCATTTTATGTCGACTTGCTATCCTTCGGCATCTCTTTCCAGGCACTTTATCGCCGCCTCCACCAGACCACACCGCCCAATATCAGGATGGTAAGCGGGAGGAAGACCGCCGTCCCATAGAAGATGGTGTTCTGCTGTGCGGGTGTGAGAGGTGGCATGATGTGCATTTGCGGTTTTTTGGGACCGATGGCGATGAGCTCCTTTTCCTCAGTCAGCCAATTGACGCTATTTCGGAACAGATCGCCGTTGCCGAACGCTCCCCGCACGCTATTCAAAACGTTGTTGGAGGCGAAATCGGCGTCGCCGAAGATCACCATCCGGGTGCCGCGCTCTCCGTATTCCACTGTCGCTGCTAACACCAATGGCCCACGCACGTCGGCGTCTTTATCGTAGTGTGGCTGGTGGCTCAGGTCCGTTTCCCCCCAGCTTTCGCTGCTGGTCTTGATGATGGGGGTGACTGTGACATCTTTGGGGGCCGGGTTGAGCACCTCGATGGAGCGCGCCAAGGGGAAGAAGGTCGTCAGCCCGCTCAGGTCCTTGGTGATCGTCGAATAGCTAAACCTGGTGACCAGGGGGGAGGCCGCGTCGCCGAAGAACGCGCTGGCAGGGTCCAAGACGATGTCGTTGCGGAATTGTATCCCCCAGCGTTTCAGCAGGTCGCTGAATGCCGTCATCGGGTCGTCGGCGTCAGGTTTCGTTGGGGGATCCGCCAGAAGCATCAAGTGTCCTCCTGACTCTAGCCATTGGCTTAGTTTATCTACCTCGTCTGGAGTGAAAGGGATGCGTGGTGATGCGATAACGATTGCCGCTGCGTCGCTTGGGATCGTGCCTGTGATCGTCACCAGGTTGAGCATCTTCACTCTGTAGTTGTCCTGCCCAAGCATCCGGCCGACATTTCCATAGCCAGCGGGCTGGAAGCTTTGTGGATCCCTTTCCTTATGTCCAGTTGTGAAGTAAATCGTCTTTTGCTTGTCGCTGGTGACTTTAAGCAGCGCGCTGGTTAGATCCTCTTCGTCGATGCCGTAGGTTTGTTGTCGCCTATCCCCTTGCTGGAACACCAAAACCCCATAGGTGGTCACGCCCAATCGGCGGGCTTCTCCCGGATGCTGCTCTGGGTCTACAAATTTATAAGTGAATTTGTCGCTGTGATAGGCATATTCTTTGAGCAAGTCCTCCACATCGGTTTGGCGGGGGTCCCCCGGAGTGAAGAAAGCCGTTACCTGAACGGGCTTTTGCAGCCTGTCCAGAATCTGAATCGTCTCCTGGGATAGTGTGTATTGCTTGCCTGCGGTCAGGTCGAACCGCTTATGATGATGGGTGGAAAGTACGTTTATGGTAGCTAGAATCCCCAGGAAGGCGATACTCAAGAGTAAGGCGTTACCTCCATATCGTGCTTGACGGCCGGTCAGCGCCGCCATGACGTCGCGGGGGCGAAGTAAGGCATAACCGGTGATCAAAATCACGCCCAAGCTCAGCAAGACTTCAGGTAGCCACTTGGGCCCACTGCTCAGGACCTGGGCAGCGAACGCGAACAGCAATAGGATGAGCCCGATTCCTGCCAGGTAAGGGGCCGAGCGGCGTAATATGGTCATCATCAGCGCCACCTCCTCGTGCCCAGCAATTGCGTTGTTATGAATAGGGCGCCTGACGCCACGCTGAGATAGTAGACGATATCTCGGGTGTCGACGATGCCGCGTAGGAAATCGAAGAAGTGTGAGAGCAGCCCGAGGTATGTCAGAGTGCTGGCCAGGATGCCGCTCGTCACGGAGGCGAGGAATTGCACGAAGGTTAGCACCAGGATCAGACCGAGGCCCAGGAAGGCAGCGACAATCTGGTTCTGGCTTAGGGCGGATGTGAGCAATCCAAGTGCGAGAATGGCCATGCCAAGTAGGATCACACCTATATAAGTGGCGATGAAGGTCCCGTGATCAGGATTGTCGAACCGTTCGAGGAGCAGGGGATAGACGACCGTAGGCGCCAGCATGGCCACGAACACAATGCAGCTTGCCAGGTACTTGCCGACCACTACCTCCCAGTCCCGTACGGGCGCCGTGAGGAGTATCTCGAGCGTCCCGGATCGCTGTTCTTCAGAGAGGAGTCGCATGGTCAGGAGTGGACCTACGATGATGAGGATGATCACGCTGAACACGTTGCCGAACACGAAGCGGAGCGACGCTTCAGAGCCCGGCTGTCCGGCGACGATAAGGGAGAACAGGATTCCCATCACGACCAGGTAGGCCGCGATGACGATGTAAGCGATAGGCGAGGCGAAGTAAGCCCCCAGCTCTCGCCGTGTGATGATGAGGGCGTTTCTCATAGGACCTGAATCACCTCCACCGGAATGGTGTCGCTGTGTATTGATCGTCTGACCTCAACCTATTATCTGTTATTCCGCGGTCAGCTTCAGGAATATCTCTTCCAGGCTCATACCGATGGGTCTTAACTCGAGCAGATCCCATCCGCGCTCAATCAAAGTGCGCGCTAACACGGGGCGTAAGTCTTGCCCGAGCACGCAGGTGATTTCATATTTCCCATCGCCGACGTGGGAGACTTCCTGCACGCCCGCGATATTTCTCAGTGCTTCCTCAGCTTCCATTGTGTCACTGGCCAGGTGAATGAAGACCCGTTCCCCACCTTTAAGTCGGGCCGTAAGTCCCTCCGGCGTGTCCTCGGCGACTAGTTGTCCTTCGTTGATGATGAGGACGCGGCTGCACACCTGGCTGGCCTCGGGTAGGATGTGAGTGCTGAGGATAACTGTGTGGTCTCCCCCCAGGCTACGGATCAGTTCTCGCACTTCGATGATCTGTTTGGGGTCCAGGCCGATGGTGGGTTCGTCCAGGATAACAATATCGGGGTCATGGACCAATGCCTGTGCTAATCCCACGCGCTGTCTGTATCCCTTGGACAGTTTCCCGATGATGGTATCGGCGCGATCCTCCAGGTTGAGCTGTGCCATCACGCGTTCTACCGCTTCGTCTCTCTTAGGGACCCCGCGTATGGCGGCGGTGAAGTTTAAATAATTGACTACAGTCATTTCTGGATACAATGGAACGCTCTCTGGCAGGTAGCCGATGTGCCGTCTGGCTTCCAGGGAGTCTTCCATGATATCGTAGCCTGCTATGGTCACCTTGCCCGCGGTAGGGGGCATGAAGCCTGTGAGGATACGCATCGTGGTGGTTTTCCCGGCTCCGTTGGGGCCCAGGAATCCGAGGATTTCACCGCGTTGGACCTGGAAGGAGACATCGTGGATTGCCGTGAAGTTCCCATATACCTTAGTCAGGCCTTCCACCTGGATCATACCGGATTCCTCCGCGATTCTGCGATGGTCAACAACAAAGGTACCTTAGCATATTCAGATTAACCTTAGATTAAGGTTCGTCCGTTTGGCGACTCCATCAGGTTACATTTTTGAAATCGTAGATGCCGTCCCTGAGCGGCCAGACGCGGTTGCAGTTCGGACATGCGACTCCATCGGGTGTGGCGGCCAGCGGTTCTGTGCCGCAAATGGGGCAACGGAAGATGTCTTTATTCAAGGATGGAGGGAGTTTCCCTGGTCGGCGTGCTCGCACGAAGATGCTGGGCGATAGTTTGAGGACGCTGCCGGGTTGCTGTAGCCAACCGTCCATGCGAGCTAGCAGATCGGCGGGGACATGTCTTTTCAGCAGACCCATGCGCAGGTGGGACACGGCGCGTTCCGTCTCGATGTGGAAGCCGGCTGTCAACAGTTGGCGCGTCATCCAGGAGGGGTGGAAGTCGAAGTTGAGTGTGACGAATTCGTACGGCTCGGGCGAAAATGGGCTCCAGCGTTGGCGGCCGAGCAGGTAGCGCAGGATGGCTTTGATATGACGCTTGTTGGCGTACTCCATGACCAGGGTGCCGCCATTGCACAGGATGCGGCTTATCTCGCCCAGCGCGCTGGGGATATCGGCCAGATGATGGGCCACGCGCACCATGACGGCGGTATCCACAGCCCCTGTGCTCAATGGCATCTGGTAGATATTCGCGGCAACGTAGGTGATGTTCTCGTTTCCCAGGCGCTCTCGCGCTTCCTGCAGCAGGGAGAAGGAGTAATCGAGCAGGACAATCTCGTCGAAGGGGGAATACATATCCGCTAAGCGCCCGAACCCAGCGCCGATCTCCACCAGGCGCATTCCATAAGGAGGGAGTAGATGTCGTAGGGCGATACGTTCCGCTTTGTCCTCGAACTCTCGCCCCTGTCCTTCCCAGAAGTCGGTGCGGTAGTGGCTTCCCTCGTAATCACAGAGGGCGGCGTGTAGCTCCTTGGGCATGCCTGATCCTTTGTGTTTCACGTGAAACGTTGTCTTGGCGGATCTTGACATACGTAAGAAGGCGGCGTCGTCCGCCGCCTGAGGTTATTTACCGCTCGCACCCGATGAGGAATCCAGTCATTTCCCATGATCGTCCCTATTATAACATGATTTCTGTGCCGATACAATACCGGATTAGCGGTGATTACCCATAAGTGCGATATGTATGCTCAACATGCCTTTCTCCACCGCAGAGACGCCGAGGACGCAGAGGAACTCTCTTTATTTTCCTTGCCTCCTCAGCGCTCTTCGCGACTCCGCGGT
>JAGHDS010000130.1 GCA_021159845.1 Anaerolineae bacterium | reverse complement strand
CTCGCCTCGTGGCAAGCAGATATTCATTGCTGCCGTCTCGCAGATCCCCGACGGCCAACCCGAAAAGGGTCTCGGCAATCCCCAGGATGCCCTTCAGGTTGCCGATCCGCAGCCGTCTCGCTACGTCGGTGGCCGAATCACTCTCCCTGGTGAACATGTCCCGGTAGGGGCCGTCCTCGTCCATGGCCACATCTACCATGTAGCCGCCGCCCTCGGCCCCCACGCCGATGACCGCTGTTCCGGATTCAAACTCGAACGCCTCGTCGCCATCCGCCGCCCGCGTGACCGAATACTGGTAGTACCCATTCTCCTCGGTGCCGTCGTCATTGATCCGCATGATCTCAGTCACGCCAGCCCCCAGGCTCAGGTAAGCATAGTCCCCTTCGCTGAAGAATTGATCCTGAACCCGGATATAGGCCTGCGCATCATCGACATCCTCCACCAGAAAGGTCGTTGGGCCGATCACGATGCGACCGAAGCTCCCCCGCCACTCGTCGGCCAGGGCCCCTTCGATCACCGAGGCCGGGAACTTACCCCGGCTGTTCAACGCCAGGAGCACATTAGGCGCCGGGACCCGGCTGGCGTCGATGCCATCTACCATGTCTGCATTGCCCAGCCCCTGTGTGGCTGGCCGGGCCGGGCTGGCCACGGTGGCCCCAGGCCCTATGCCCCCTTGTTGATCGATTCGACGAAGCACCTCATCTTTCGGCATCTGATTCCCTCAGTAATCCGCGTCCTCTATGGCATAATCGGCGTCCGTCACTAAATACCGCGTGCCGGGATAGAGATGATCCGCCCCGTCTAGATCGTAGGCCATCCAGTCTACCCCTTCCTCGGTGGGCAAGGTGATCTCCCGCCAGCGATCCACGTAGTAGCCGAGCTTGGGCTGCTTCCCCTCGGCCGCTTTGTAATGCAGCCAGCGATGCAGCTTGACGAATCGGAACCCATATGGACGTAACGCCAGGCGGCAGGGCATGTTGTTGTAGTAGGCCCGGGCCCCCAGCCACTCCAGGTTAGCCTTGATTGTCTGAATCTGCTTTGTCGTCGTGCTGCCGTAGATGTAATCGCCGTGTTCCCATTCCGGCAGATCGTCCCACCCCGTAGGGGCTGGCGTGGCCTCCGGTACCTCATAAGCGAAGTCCAAGATCGCTTTAGGGAGCTGAGCATCGATCCACGGGTTCTCGCCACCGCTCAGATCGAACGAGAGGGTGTAATCATCGCCGATAGACAGCCCCAGCGGGTTCAGATCGAACTGTACCAAATAGGGTCGGTACTTGTCCTGCCACTCGTAATCATTCTTGTTCTCCGGCGTTCGAGTGGGCGTGTCCGTGTCGATGTTGACCGTATCCTGCTGCACCCCATTCACGTACATACGACAGGTCATCCCGCTTCCTTTATGAGCCTGTTTCAGCCTGACCTGATAAAGCAGGTAGCGCACCCGGTGGCGCACGCTTCCCTGCCAGATGTATGGGCCAGATTTTCGGGCGGCAAAGGGAATGCGTGGGTATGTGAGCACGTTATACAGCTCTTCAGCATAGTCGCTCAGCGCCTGCCATTGAGCCGCCGTGGGGGTGTCCCCATCGTTGAAGGCGGCCAGGGTCGGGTAGGAGGGGGTGTATGTTTCTCGCAAATAGTGGAGATGCAGATAAGGCCAGTTGGGCGGCAGCCCCTGGGTACCCTGCAAGTACACCTCAACCGGGTAAAACTGACCGATCGTCAGCCCCAACGTGGACAGATCAATCGTGCCGGTGAAGGTCTGCGTCGTCCCGTCGGTCAGGGTCTCCTCGACGATGAGTTGGCCGTTGTAATAGATGCGGCCGTAAGCTGTGTGGCCTGCGGCCGCGTGAAGGGTAAAGGAATAAGCGAAGGTATCCTTCTTGTGCCGGATATATCCCTGCCAGATGGGATCGTCAGCAGATACCCCTTCGTTATCTACGCCCGAGAAGGGGATCGTACTCATGACTTCCAGGCCGAACAAATAGCGCACGGCCCGAACCAGGGCGTTGAGATGCCCACCCGCGGACAAAATCTGGCCCGCCGTGAAATCCGGTGTCCCCTCCCAATACTCGCTCATCAGTACCAGGCCCTCCCGTGAGCACCCAACGCCGTCTGACCGATGACGAAGTAGTCTGTGTACGGGAACAGGTTCTCAGCATCTAAGATCACCAGGTCCTGGCTGAAATAGCCGTCATATGTCCACCGGATGCCAATCACGAACCCCTCTCGTACCCCGGAGATCGCCTGGGAGTCCACAAAACTCACCCGATCCCCCAGCTCTAGCTGTGGCACCCCGGCAACGCCCCGCAGCTCCCACTCGGGCATGAGCGCCTGGTGCCGGTCCCGCAGCAGACTTGCCAGGGCATCCGCCTGGGCATGCATCTGCAGGTACTGATTGGCTCGCACAGATCGAGTGCGCTCCAATCCGGCCGGTGGGCTCGCCGCCTCCTGGATCACTTCCTCTGTAGGCCCGCCGATCAGCGGTACCCCACGAAGCTGGAAGAAGATCAACTGCGCTGGCATAGTGGCATGGTTGTTGGCCAACCGGACCTGCACACGCTGGGCATATTTGGTCACCGAGATGATTACGTCGCCGTTCATGTCCAGCCCGCCCGGGCTGATAGCCTGGTAGTCCTTCCCGGCCTCCGGTGTCCACACCAGCGCCGCTGGTTGATTCAGCCTGCACTCGAAAGTGATCGTCTCCCCTGGCCCGGCCACCTTCAACGTGTCCAACGTGTAGACCACAGCCTCCTTCGCTGGGATTCGCCCCTGCGTCTCCACGATCACCCGGCTGGCCAGGTCATCCGGGCTAAAACGGGATGCGGGCGCCTGGTAGGCCGATTCGGTGAAGCTCCACTGTACCGTGTCATGTGGGCTGGTCAGCCAATGGGCAGCGTTCTCGAACCGAAGCACCCCTAGTTGATCGAAGTACGCCCGGCCGCCGTCCGCCTGGGCTGCCCGCCATATCTCCTCCAGGATCGACTCGTCGTCTAGCCAGGCGTAAGGGAGCCGGAAGAGGGATGTGTCCAGGCTCACGCTCCCGATCCCGGCCAGCGTGGCCAATTGCTGGATCCATTCGTCTACCCGCACATCGGTGTACATGGCCGTGGAGGCCTTGTTTTGCAGGTAGGCAAACCCCATATCCCTCAAAGAGAGGGTCACAGTGTCAGCCGCCGTGTCCTCCTGCCAGGTGTAGATCACGCCGGTGAAGATGCGTACGTACTCCGGCGCCCCGGACACCATGAACCCCTGGTAGAGCCTGACCTGCTTCCCGGCCAGCCCGGCATCGCCGCCGATGTGGGCATACAGAGGCCCGTCGGTCCGCTTCCAGGAGAAACGACCGTCGCCGTTCCACAGCTCGACGGTCGCTGCCCCCACATCGCCCGGCGGGATCAGCTCGTCCCCCGGAGCATTGAGCTGAAGCTGGCCGCTGTGTCGGATCATGCGATCGGTCTCGTCGGTCCAGCTCGACCCGTCCCACGAGATTTCCAGCTTGCTCACTGGCTGGCGCACGGCCGCCTGGGTTGCCGTCGTGAATCCGGCACTCACCGATTGCACGGCTACTGCTCCTCGAAGATCATGGTGATCTCGTAACTCGGGTTACCGTCCTTGTCATACACATGTGTTTCCCGGAAGCCGTTGTGGGTGGCGATGGCGTTGGCGATCGTCTTCCCATCAGGCAGCACCAAGTCCCCCACCGTGTTGGCGTCGAACAGCGCCTTGAGGCTATCTCGCTGCGCTTTCGTCAGCCCGCCCCAATTGACGG
>JAGHDS010000103.1 GCA_021159845.1 Anaerolineae bacterium | reverse complement strand
CCCCAATGGGAAGGGAACATGAATGAGCGCCAGTTGCGCGCGCTGCAATATATCCAGGAGCACGGTCGGATCACGAACCGCGAGTATCGCGAGCTATGTCCCCATGTCTCCGCGGAGACGCTGCGACTGGATCTCGTTAACTTGGTAGAGCAAGGACTGCTGTTGAAGATCGGCAACAAGCGAGGTACGTACTACATCCTGAAGTAAAGGAATCGCCACAACCCTCCTTCTATCCTATAATCCTACAATGTGTTATCGCCTCCCTGCCCATCTGGCTCATCTGAAGCCACCTCACCCGGTCAGGAGCGCGTCGATTTTACAAGATTATTTCTATTGGTCGAGGTATGATATGTTCATCGCCTTGTTCTTAATCGCCATCGCGGTAGGGGCCTTGGGCGCCCTGCTCGGGATCGGCGGCGGGATCATCACGGTCCCTTTGCTCACGGTCCTCTTCCATATCCCGATCAAGGCGGCCATCGGCGCCAGCCTGGTCAGTGTCATCGCCACCTCCACCGCGGCGGGCGCCGTGTACGCCGGGTCGAGCCTGACCCACACCCGGCTGGGCATGGTCCTGGCCGTGGGGACCACGTTGGGGGCGCTCACCGGCGGCCTGACCGCGGCGTTCCTCAGCCCGCGCGTGCTCCAGGGAATGTTCGCCGTGTTGTTGCCATTTGTCATGTTCAGCATGCGTCAGTTGCCCAGCGATGAGGCCGCGCGGCCGTCCCTGGGCATCCTGAACACGGCCTACATGGATCCCTTCACGGGGCGCGTGGTGCGATACGGCGTCCGTCGCTTGCCCCTGGGCTGGACCACCGCCTTCATCGCGGGGAACTTATCCGGCCTGTTGGGCGTCGGCGGCGGTTTCATCAACGTGCCCATCATGAGCGTGGTCATGGGCGTGCCGCTCAAGGCGACCATCGCCACATCCAACTTCATGGTCGGGATGACCGCGGCTACCAGCGCGCTGGTCTACTATACCAAGGGCATGATCGACCCCCAGGTGGCCGTTCCCATCGCCCTGGGCATCCTGGTAGGGGCCCAATTGGGATCGTGGTTCGGTGCCCGAGCACGTTCCATGACACTTAAGCGACTGTTCCAGATCCTATTATTCATTCTCACCATACAGATGGCATGGAAGGCAATCACGGGATGAAGCAGCTCGATTACGCCAGGTTGATTCCGGATATCGACATCGAAGAGATCAGCGAGGAAGACGAGGCGGCGCTCCAAGCGATCGCCAGTACCCGACAGGTTGATCGGCTCGTGCAACGCCTGCTCATGGCAACGCTGATTATCAGCGCGGTGCTCTTTATCGCTGGCGGCGTCTGGCAGGCCGTTGCTCATCTCCCCCCTGTCCATCACGTCGCGCAAATCACCGAGTTGACCCACGCGAACGGCCCTGATCTCCTGTTCTCCCTGGGGCTCATCGTCCTCATCATCTCCCCTATCCTACGACTGCTCGGGGTTGCAGTGGGCCTGGCCCGCCAGGGCGACTGGGTATTCGTTGTGATCACGCTGATCGTACTGGCCGTGATGTTCGCCGGACTGTGGATCGGCTAGCGCCAGAACAAGGAGGAATCATATGCAAGAGGACAACGAGGCCTACCGGATCATCCGGATCATCTACAGCATCGCAGAGGTCATGAATGCCAGCTACAAACAACAAGAGCTCCTGCAACATATGCTGGAGATCATCGTGCGAGAGCTGGGATATAAGGCGGCCTCGATCCGGCTACTAGACCAGGAGCGGCAGACGCTGGAGATGCAGGCCGCGGTCGGGCTTAGCGACCGCTATCTGGCCAAAGGCCCCGTCGAGGTCACGCACAGCCCCATAGACCGCCAGGTCTTGCAAGGGAACGCGGTGGCACTTCACGATATCCTTCACGACGGCGGCCTTCAATACCCGGATGAAGCACGAGCGGAGGGCATCCGCTCTGTGCTGGCTGTCCCATTGCGCATTCGAGATCGCAACCTGGGCGTGCTACGGGTATATACGGACGAACCCCACCGCTTCGCTCAGGATGAGCAACTACTGGTGGGCGCGATTGCGAACCTGGCCGCCCGGGCCATCCGTAACGCCTACATGTACCACGCCATACACACCATCGCGTCTGAGGTGAACTCCAGCCTTAAGCTCGACAAGGTGCTTAAAGCTCTGTTGCGCAACGTAGTTGAGGCAGTGAACTGCAAAGCGGCCTCAATCCGACTGCTAGGACGGCGCAAGCGCCGCTTACATCTGATGGCCGCGCAGGGGCTGAGTGATCAATACCTGCAAAAGGGCGATATCTGGGTCAAAGACAGCCCCATTGACCGGGAGGTGCTGCAAGGCCGGCCGACGATGATCTACGATATTCAAAGCGAGACCGGGCTCCAATACCCGCAGGAGGCCCTCCAGGAAGGCATCCGATCCGTATTGGCCGTCCCGCTTCGGGTCCATGACCAGATCATCGGCGTGCTACGAGCCTATTCGGCCCAGCCTCACCGGTTCAGCGAGGAAGAGGTGGAGTTCCTGGAGACCATCGCCAACCTGGGCGCCGTAGCCATCGAAAACGCCCGCCTGCACGAAGCACTCAGCGAGCGCTACGAGGCCGCACGGGAGGACTGGGCCGGGTGGTACCGCTTCCTGACGTTTTCGTAGAGTCACGGGCAAAGAGAGCGCTTCGACCGGGCACCTCGCGAGGCTCGGTTATACGCAAATAACCCAAGATATCCCAAGACTATCCCAAATATCACAATGTTATCGCAAATTATCCCAAGAATATCCCAAATCACCCTTGCGATATTTGGGATAACATCATCCGGTAGACCTCTACGACCGGGCCACAAGCCGGGCTACACGAATCCGCCGGGCGTCCAGTGGAACACGCGAGCGGGCTACGCGAGCTTGCCATCCAGCCAGGTAGCGGTTTCAACGTCTCCCTGCCAGCCGATGAGACGCCGTAACTGCTCCCGGAAACGAGCCCCATCGCCGGTCGTGACGAAGCGATACGCGGGCGCATCGCCTGCCGACATTATGCTCGCGCCTCCGACACGCTCCACCTGCCGCGCCACGGCCGGGGCTGGATCGATCACCTCCACACCCGGACCAGCCGCCTGCTCGATCCACGGCCGAAGGAAGGGGTAATGGGTGCATCCCAGCACCAGCTCATCAACACCAGCGGCGCACAACGGCACCACATACCGCTCGACCAACTCCGCCGTAACCGGATCATCAAGACGTCCCTCCTCCACGTGCTCCACCCAACCCGGGCAGGGCTGAGCGATGACATGAACGCCTCGGGCGTAGCGGGCCAACAGCCGGGCGTACGGCTCTCCCTGAAAGGTGGCCGGCGTCGCCAACACGCCGACGCGACCGCTCCTGGTACGCAGCGCGGCCGGCTTGACCGCTGGCTCCATGCCAACAATGGGTATGGGAAAGCGCTCGCGCAGCGTATAGAGGGCAGCAGCCGAGGCCGTATTGCACGCCACGACGACAAGCTCCGCCCCTTGTTCCACCAGCCACGCCACCACCGCCTGAGCGATGCGCTGGACCTCCTCCAGGGAGCGCGTGCCATACGGACAATGAGCCTGGTCGGCCAAGTATAGTAAAGGCTGCCCCGGCAATAAACGGACAACCTCCCGCCAGACGGACAACCCGCCAACGCCGGAATCAAACAGAGCAATCCAGCGGCTCACATTCCCCTCCCTTCAGGCCAGCGGGGACCCAGGAGTACACGCAATGAGAGCAAAAGGACTCACAACTCAGGTTGCACAACGGCTGTATGATCGTATTGCGAGATGGTACGCGCTCCTGGACCGGTTTGAGAGCAGGGCCAAGGCCCGCGGCGTGGCCCTCTTGAACCCACGCGCTGGAGATTACGTTCTCGACGTGGGCGCCGGGCCAGGGCGGGAACTCCGCGTGCTGGCAAAGGCCGCCGCGCGCCTGATTGTAGGCCTGGACATCTCCACAGCTATGCTCCAGCTGGCACGAGAGCAGGCACAGGTCCCTCTGGTCCAGGCAAACGCTGTCCATCTCCCGTTTTGCCCGAACACATTCGACCGGATTCTCTGCGCGTACGTGCTGGACCTGATGCCCCCTGACTCCATCATCCCTATCTTACGCGAGTACCACCGCGTCCTCGCCCCCCAGGGCCAAGCCGTCGTCATCACCATGACCGAGGGCGTCAACCTGTCCAGTAAGGCGATCGTATCCCTCTGGAAAGGGATATATGCAGTCAGCCCAACGGTGTGCGGGGGATGCCGCCCCCTGCATCTGGCCCCACGCGCCCAGGCGGCCGGCCTCTCCATCCTCCATCGAGAGGTGGTCGTGGAATTCGGCGTGCCCAGCGAGGTGCTGCTCCTCGAGAAAACGGATCGCGAGTAAGAGAGGCAAGCACTTGGCGCGCCGGGCCAGCGTATGCTATAGTAGGCGCCGATGAGATCACTCGAATCCTCGCTGCGACATGGGGTTCCTATGTTGTCACGGCCGGTTCAGCCCGCCCGGCTGGTCGCCCTGGTGTTGCTGATCGCTGCGCTGGCCCTCTACCTGTGGACGCTGGACGACGGGCTACAGCCTGAAGAGCTGCGCGGCGGCGACCTGATCACCCACCAGTATGCCCAGGTCCAGGCACGCCCGTCTAACGCCCCGGGGTATCCCCTGTACACTATGGGCGGCTGGATGTGGTTCCGGCTGGGCCGATTGTTGCTGGGCCCCTACAGCAACCCCATCCGCATCCTATCCAGCTATTCCACGCTGTGGGCGCTGCTGGCCCTATGGCTGCTCTACCGGATTCTGCTCGATGTCACCGACCAGAACTGGGCCATCTCCGGGCTATGCACCGCCTTCTATGCTGTCACCTACTTCTTCTGGTATTACGCGACCACGACCGAGCAGTATACCTCGGCTGTGGCCCAGACGCTGTTAATGCTCTGGCTGGCTTTTCGCTGGGAAGCTGCCGAGGAACGCGGGGAAAATGGAGACCGATATCTGCTGGCGCTGGCCTTTCTCACAGGGATAGGGCTGGCTCACATGGTCACCGTGCTCTTCATCGTGCCGCCGATCCTCTGGCTGGTCCTCAGCCGCCGTCCCGATCTGCTCCGCCGCCCCCGCCTCATCGCTAAAGTCATCGTTCTGGCCGCTCTGCCCCTCCTGTCCTACATCTACGTGTACGTACGCGGCGCCCAGCATCCCGAGTGGCGAGGCGCAGGCCATTGGACAAGCACATGGCAGTGGTTCTGGTCCTTCCTGAGCACCAGGCAAGGGCGCGACGAGCTGACCTGGAGCTTATCGCCGCTGTGGACGGGCGAGTTCCCCGCCCTGGTGTGGCGCGAGCTCACATGGCCGGTGTTGCTGATCGGCCTGTGGGGCATCAGCCGGCTCGGCCGCCGCCGCGCGATCCTCCTCTACAGCACCCTGGCGATTTACCTGACCTTCTGCTTCATCGACCGGCTGGGCAACTGGTACCAGGTCATCATGCCAGCATACCCGATCATCCTGCTGGGATTGGCAATCGCCGCCCACGAGGCATGGATACACCGGCCAGCCAGGCACACCCGGGCGACACGAGCCGCCGTCATCATCGCACTGTGTGCCCTGATCGCCTACCGATTCGCGCTGAGCCTGCCCGGTGCCGACTCATCCGGCCGGCCGGGGGATGTCGGACTGGACCCAGGCTGGCGTATCATCGCCGACGATCCCCCCGCCGGGGCAGCCATCCTCGGCACACTTGACGAGCTGCTGGCGCTGGACTACATCACCCAGATATGGGGTGTACGCCCGGACCTGAAGCCCATCGGCGCTCCCCAGGCAAGACAGGAGATCGCGGCGGGGCACACTGTACTGAGCACGTTCGATGCCATTCCCATCGCCCAGTCCGAAGTCGACCCGAAGGCGCGCTTCTCCTCGGCCGGGCTAACCCTCGTCGAGGTGCGCCCAACTCCACAACGACAAGCTCCGGCCATAGAGGTCCCCCTGCACCTTTCGGTGGGCGATGGCCTGACATTGCTGGGGATCAGCCGCCTGCACCCCCGCGCTCACCAGGCGCTGCCCCGGCGATTCCTCCCCCCGGCAAGCATCTCTCTGTAT
>JAGHDS010000345.1 GCA_021159845.1 Anaerolineae bacterium | reverse complement strand
GCCTTCTTTCGCTCAGTCCTTAGTATTGCTCATCTTCAATATGGGATTATTACTGACAGGGTTGGGAATCGTCGGGCGTACTTTGCGTTTACGCTCGGAACGGCGGCTCGCCGCTTCTTAGGCTGAGAAGTTGAGGGATATCCATGTTGCTTCGGTTGATTTTCGTCGTGGTGAGCGCGTTTACGCTAGGTTTTGCGCTTCTCATGGTGACCGCTCGGAGCCTTTTCCACAGCGCCCTCGCTATGGCGGCTTCATTCCTGGGCGTGGCTGCCCTCTATATTCTGCTTGAGGCGGAGTTTCTGGCTGGCGTACAGATCCTCATCTATGTTGGGGCCATTGCCATTCTGATCATCTTCGCCATCATGCTCAGCCGGGGGACGATGCGCACGGCTGAGCCCGTCGTCAATAAGCAATGGCCTTTCGTCGCTGTCGTGGCGCTGTCGCTCTTCGGGCTGTTGGCGTTCCTTGTGTCTCAGGTGGCCTGGCCCGCACGCTCCGCGGAGCCTATGGGCGACCCGATAGCGGCATTGGGCAAGGCATTTGTAGGGCCTTACGTCGTTCCCTTCGAGGTGGCATCTGTATTGCTGGTTGTGGCCATGATTGGGGCCATCATCATCGCGCGTGAGAAGGAGTAACAGGTAAATCTCTGCAAAGTGATGGTCGTCTTTGCTCAGCGAGGTTCGTTATGATCCCTCTTTCCTGGTACCTGGTCGTTGCTGCGGCTTTGTTTTCTATCGGGGTGTACGGGGTGCTCACACGTCGCAACGCGGTTGGCGTCTTGATGGGCGTGGAGTTGATGCTTAACGCCGTGAACTTGAACCTGGTCGCGTTCTGGCGTTATGTGACGCCCACAAAGATGACCGGACAGGTCTTCGCCATTATCGTGATTACGGTCGCGGCCGCGGAGGCTGCCGTGGGGTTGGCACTCGTGATCGCTGCCTATCGCACGCGTCGGACGGTGAACGTCGAGGAACTAGACACACTAAAGGGATAGGCTACGGGGTGTTTCTCTCTCGTGGCCTCAACGGCTAGATGCAATGAGGTAACTGATGAGTGAGATCCCATTCAGCCTGACATGGCTTATTCCGCTTCCGCCACTGTTGGCCTTTGCTCTCATCGTCCTGTTTACGAATCCTGATAAGAAGCTGAGTGCCAGGGTCGCCATCTTCGGCGTGGCTGTCTCCTGGGTGTTAGGGTGGTGGATCGTCCTGTCGAGTGTGGTCATCCCGCACTTTGGGGAACACGCCTTCCGGTTGGCCGTGCATTGGCTGCCTGCTGCGTCCTCCGTTCTCACGGTGGGGGTGATCGTCGATCCCGTGACGGCGGGTATGCTCTTTATGGTCCCCTTTGTCTGTTTGATGATCTTCATCTACTCGGTCGGGTATATGACATTCCCCGGCCACCTCCCACAGAGCCTGAATGTGGATGGGCTGGATCCCCGCTATTCCCGTTTCTTCGCATACATCTCCCTCTTCGCCTTTGGTATGTTGGGGCTGGTGATCGCGGAGAACCTGCTCATGCTCTTCATCTTCTGGGAGGTCATGGGGCTTTGCTCGTACCTGCTCATCGGCTTTTGGTTCGAGAAGCCATCCGCCTATAAGGCCGGGCTGAAAGCTTTTATCACCACCCGTGTTGGCGATACGATCATGTTGGCGGGGATGGTGTTGCTGTATGCCCAATCGGGCTCTTTGGCCTTCGCCGATATTTTCTCCCCGGGGAACCTGGAACGGTTGGCAACCACGACGGTGAATGTGCCCCTTTTCGGCCCGACTCCCTGGGCGACGGTTCTGGCGATCATGATCTTCTTCGGCGCTATCGGCAAGAGTGCCCAGTTCCCGCTTCATGTCTGGCTGCCGGATGCGATGGAAGGCCCGACGCCGGTTTCCGCCCTCATCCATGCGGCCACGATGGTCTCGGCCGGCGTGTATTTGATGATCCGCATGTTCCCGTTGGTGCAGGCGGTTGAGCACGGCCCCGCTCTTACCTTCATCGCTTTCATTGGGGCCTTTACCGCCCTGTTCGCTGCCAGCATCGCCGTGGCCCAGAACGACATCAAGCGGGTGCTGGCCTACTCAACGATCTCTCAGCTCGGGTATATGTTTGCCGCGCTGGGCATAGGCGCATACGTAGCGGCCGTCTTCCACCTGCTTGTACACAGCTTCTTCAAGTCGTTGCTGTTCCTGGGGGCCGGCTCCGTCATCCACGCTATGGAGCATGGTCACCATGCTACGGCGGAGCATGGGGACGCGCAGGAGGGATCCTTCGATCCCAACGACATGCGAAACATGGGTGGCCTCTTCCGCAAGATGCCCATCACAGCGCTTACCTTCATCGCCGGTGGGTTGGCATTGTCGGGGTTCCCCATCGTGACGGCTGGCTTCTGGTCTAAGGACGAGATACTGGCAGATGCCTGGATCAATGGCCATTCGATCGTGTTCTGGACGTTGGCCTTCGCCGCCTTCTTGACGGCCTTCTACACCGGACGCCAGATATTCCTGGTGTTCTTTGGTACGCCCCGTACCTCGGCCGCCCATCATGTTGGCGAGAGCGTGCGTTCCATGACATATCCCCTCATCGTGTTGGCGATCTTCGCTGTCGTAGGCGGCTGGGTGGGCATCCCGGAGGGATTCCCCGGGCTGGGGCATATCTTGAATAATCCCTTCCACCACTTCATCGCCAGCCAGGCGGAGGCGTTGGGCATTGAAGCGGCTGTTTTGCCCTTCAATCCGGCCCCCGTGAGCATCTCGATATTAGCCGCTCTGGGGGGACTGGCGCTAGCCTGGACTGTGTACGGCGTACAGCCTGTTGAAAGTCGGGATGCCCCGGATCCCCTGGAGCGTCCGCTGGGCGGTCTGTATCGGGTGTTGCAGAACAAGTACTACATCGATGAATTCTATGCTGCCACGGTCATCCGGTTCACGATCTGGCTCTCGCACCTCTTCTCGCGGGTGGACAGGGATTGGATCATTGATCCGCTGGTCAACTGGGTTGGCCGCTCTGGACGACGCCTGGCAACAGGGTTGCGCCGTTTGGTGGATGAGCCGATCATCGATGGTCTTGTCAACGGCGTTGGAAGCGCCACCAACGCGTCGGGGGCATTCTTGCGCTTGATCCAGACTGGGCGCGTTCAGAATTACCTGGTCGTTATGCTCCTGACAGCTCTGATGCTGTTGGCGCTGTACACGACGCCTGGCTCGTAAGCTTAGGTGGAACCTCGGCCTAGGAGGACGATTCAATGAGTTTTCCGATCCTGACATTGATCACCTTCGTACCGTTGCTTGGAGCCATCCTGTGCTTGCTACCTTGGGGCCAGTGGCTAGGGTGGAGCAAGGCGCGAGAGGAGGACTTCATCCGCTTGTTGGCGATCCTCTTCAGCCTCGTGCCGCTGATCCTGGCTGTATTCCTCTGGCTTGCATACGACAAGGCGGCCGGTGGATTCCAGTTCGAAGAAATGGCTGCCTGGATCCCAGCGCTTGGGGTGAGCTACCACATAGGGGTGGACGGCCTCAGCGTGCCGCTGGTCTTCCTGACAACGTTGCTCACGACTCTGGGGTTGTATTACTCATCCCATGTGATCAAGCACCGGGTGCGCGAGTTTTTCGTGCTCTTTCTCCTGTTGGAGATGGGCATGTTAGGTGTGTTCGTCTCCCTGGACTTCGTCCTGTTCTATGTCTTCTGGGAGATCGGCCTGGTGCCCATGTATTTTCTGATCGGCATTTGGGGGCACGAGGAGGACCGACCTCAGTATTCGGCTATTAAGTTCTTCCTATACACGCTGGTCGGGTCAGTAGCCATGCTGTTGGCCATCTTGGGCGTCTACTTCGACACGGGCACCTTCGATATCGTAAAGGCGATCGCTTTGAAGCCGTTTGCCGCTAATCCGATGTTGGCCGGGCTGGCGTTTTGGGGCTTTTTCCTGGCCTTCGCGATCAAGATGCCGGTCTGGCCCTTCCATACATGGTTGCCCGATGCTCATACGGCAGCTCCGACGGCCGGATCCGTCATCCTGGCTGGTGTGTTGTTGAAGCTGGGCGCTTATGGGCTGATCCGTATCAATCTTCCGGTTTTCCCGACGGCGGCTAAGACGTGGGCGCCCCTTATGATCGCCTTGGGAGTGATCTCCATCGTCTATGGTGCCCTCGTGTGCATGGCTCAGACGGACTTGAAGCGGCTTATCGCCTACTCGTCGGTGAGCCATATGGGGTATGTGATGCTGGGTGTAGGAGCTGCCGCCTTCGCTATCGGCATGAAGCGGGCGGGTGCTCTGGATAGCGCCGCGATGGCGCTCAACGGGGCGGCATTGCAGATGTTCAATCATGGGATCATCACCGGAGGTCTGTTCTTCCTGGTCGGCGTCATCTATGAGCGAGCCCACACTCGCGAGTTGAACTTGTTTGGCGGCCTGAGCGCCAAAGTGCCGTACTATTATGGCCTTATGATGGTCACCGCTCTGGCCTCCTTAGGGCTGCCTGGATTGGCGGGCTTTTGGAGCGAGTTCTTCGTCTTCCGTGGTGCCTTTGACCTGGTTCGCGTGTGGGCGGCCATCGGCGTCATCGGGGTGGTCATCACAGCAGCGTACATCCTGTGGCGGATCGTCCAGAGCGTCTTCCTGGGTCAGTACGATCCGCAGAAGATCGCTCACTGGACCAACCCGGCTGATGGTAACATGACGCACGAGCCAATGGACGTATTGCTTTTCGAGAAGGTCACGCTATGGCCGTTGATCTTCTTCATGATCCTGTTCGGCGTATACCCGACCCCTATCCTGGACTTCTTCAACCGGATGACGATGGCGTTAATGCATGGGCTGTGATCGTGAGAACTCAGCGGATGGAGCCGGTGTATTGTCTTGAGTGAAGGGCTTTCCTGTTGAGTCCCGAGGATTTCATGGGCTGGAGGGCGCGCTTTGACCACCGCCGAAACTTTTCTCTATCTGTCTCCTGAATTGACCTTGCTGTTGGTGGCTGCGCTGGTTTTCGTGCTGGATTTGGTCTGGCGTCGTGACCCGGATCGGGCGCATCGGTGGCTGCCGTGGGTGGCGATGGGAGGATTGGCCGTTGCCCTGATCATCACGGTTGCCCTGATGGCGCGAAATCCTAGCGCGCACATCGCGACGATGATGGTCATCGATCCTATGTCGTTGTTCTTCGTCGCCATCGCTATCGTCGGCGCCATGCTGGTGATCTTAAGCGCTTTGGATTACATCCCCGCGCGGACGCCATACGTCAGCGAGTTCTATGCCCTGGTGGTCGTAGCCGTGCTGGCGATTGCAATTATTGTCAGCGCCAACGACCTGATCCTGATCTATCTGGGCATGGAGTTCCTGAGCATCACGTCCTACATCCTGGTGGGTTTCCTGAAGCGCAATCGCGGCTCCGTCGAGGGAGCGCTGAAATATTTCCTGTATGGGGCGGCCGCGTCCGCCGTGATGCTATATGGGATGTCGTTTCTATACGGGGCGACGGGGGCCACGGACTTGGAGGCGATCGCGCGCGTGTTCAGCGGAGGCCTGACGGGGGATTTGGCCTTAATGGGTTTCCCGGCTATTGCACTGCTGATGGTTGGCTTCGGCTTTAAGGCCAGTCTGGTGCCTTTCCACCAGTGGGCACCAGATGCTTATGAGGGGGCTCCAACGCCTGTTACGGCTTTCCTGGCCACGGCTTCCAAAGCGGCCGGCTTCGCGATTATCGCCCGTGTTTTACTCGTCGGCTTGCCAATGTTCCAGGAAAAGGAATGGGTGCCCATCCTGATGGGGTTGTCCATCTTGACGATGACGCTAGGTAACCTGGTGGCCATTCAGCAGCGCGATATGAAGCGGCTGTTGGCATATTCCAGCATCGCCCAGGCGGGGTATATCCTGATCGGCCTGGTGGCTATAGGACGAGATGTCGCGTTCGGCGGACTGAGTGGCTTGCTCGTATATCTCTTTGCCTACCTCTTTACCAATATCGGCGCGTTCGTCGTCGTTATCGCCGTGGAGAACGCGACCGGGGCGACGGACTTGCCAGCGTACGCAGGCCTGATCCGCCGCTCGCCGCTATTGGCGAGTATGTTACTGCTCTTCCTGCTGTCCCTGGCCGGGATTCCACCGACGGGCGGCTTCTTGGGCAAGTTCCTCGTGTTTGGCGCCGCGATCCGGGCTCACTTTCTGACGCTGGCGATCATCGCCATCATCAACAGCGTCATCGCTGCTTTCTACTATTTGAACGTGGTTCGATACATGTTCTTTGTGCAACCGCCGGATGGGGGGCGGAAGGCCATCGCTGTGACACCGGCCATTCGGGTCGCGTTGTGGGTGTGTGCGGCGATGACCTTACTTATTGGCGTTTGCGCTCAACCGTTTGTTACGTGGGCTGCCCATTCTGCCTCGCTATTGGCGGCGGTATGGTGAGCCGACAAGCCGGCTAGATTCAAGAGGGGTATTTCCGACCAGTAGTAACCCGCATACGCTAAGATGCCCGGGTACCCCATAGGGCTGCCATGCCTTTCCGAGCGCGTTGGTTTATCTGCGCAAATGTCTTGAAGTAGTACAGAAGCTCCCTTGGTCAAGGGGAGCTTCTGTGCTATCATCCTTTCTGAATATGAGCCTATGCGGCTACAGGTGTTCCCCAAGAGGTTACATAGATGAACCGTAGCACATCCCAATCTGACCGCCGTTGGGGCGCTCTGTGGCGGGAGTATTGGTTTGAGATCATCTGGGTGATCATCGTACTGACCGGCGTTTTCCTGCTGGTCGAGCGCATGAATATCCGCATGATGCTGTGGCGCTGGACGACTGCTCTCCTACGCACGATCTTCACTGGCGTGTTGCGGGTGGAAGGCCGCGTTGCTGCGTTTATTCTTAACACCACCCTTTCCGATCTCGTCGGCATGGGGTTAATCGCCCTCGCGATTGTGGCCATGCTTCTGCGGCTGCGGTGGCGCCTGATGCGTAGTGAGCGGTTGACTGCGTTAGTGTGTCCCGTCTGTGGTGGTCCGTTGCATCGTATCCACCGACGTCCTGTAGATCGCCTTATCTCCTTGTTCGTACCGGTCAGGCGTTACCGTTGTCGGAATCGTGATTGTCGGTGGACTGGTCTGCGCGTGGTCCCTCCTTCTCACGGTTCATAGCCATTGCATTGAAAAGAAGGTCCTCGTTTTTCTCCCACCCTCAGGAGAGCGGGGCGTTATCCCGGCTAGAGCCCTCAGTCGGGGAGCGGCTGTTGGACCAGTTTGGTGTAGAGCGCCTGTTGGCGTTCGATTGCTGCCTGGTACCGTTGGTGTCGCTCGGGGCGGGGAGTGAAGGTTTCTCCCAGCGCGGGCGGCGCGTCGTCCAGGCTTTGGATGAGACCCAACGCCTTAAGCGCCAGTAGAGCGGCTCCCCGGCTGGTTGCTTCCGTCTCGGCAGAGGCGATCACCGGGCGTCCCAGTACGTCGCTCAGGATCTGGGTCCATGCAGGAGAACTCAGCATCGCCCCACCGGAGACGATGACCTCCTCGCTTTCCTCTACCGCCTCGCTGAGCAGACGGTAGATCAGGGCAAAACGATAGGCGACAGCCTCTAACCCCGCTTGCAAGATGTCCAGTGGTTGGGTATGCCACCTGAGGCCTACGATGGCCGCTCGGGCATGCCCTGCCCAACCGGGCGCACGTTCCCCTGCCAGGAAAGGCAAGATGGTCAGGCTGTGTCCGTCGGCCTCTGCCTCAGCCAGGTGGCGTTCGATCTCCTCAGTGGATGGGAGCTGTAACGTCTGACGCAGCCACTGATAAACGTTGCCCGTATTGCTGAGCGCTCCTCCCAACAGGCTGTTATGCCGATCTACCCGGTAACACCATAGGCCTTGTGGGACTCGGTCCGGCGTGCCTGGGAGCACGATGCGCATAGCCCCACTGGTGCCCGCGTTGATGGCGATGCGCCGCGGGGTCGTGCAACCGCTTCCCAGGTTGCTACCAGCGCCATCGCCGATGGCCAGGAACCAGGGAGTGCTCGCCAGGGCGGGCCACCGCCGGGCGTATTCCGGTCGCAACCCGCTCAGGGACGTATCCGCATCTCCCAGCGGAGGAAGCTGGTCCTCGGTGATGGGGAGCCTGGATAACCACTCCTGATCCCAGACGAGTCGCCGACGGTCCAGCAGCCCGGTCCATGAAGCAACGGAGTAGCTGCACCTGGTCTGGCCGAATAGCTGGAGATAAATATACTCGCTGATGGACATCCACTGCCGGGAGCGCTCGAGCAGTTCTGGCCGGGTGTGTTGCAGCCATAAAAAGCGCGGGGGCCAGTAGCTGGGGTGAATCATGCAGCCTGTGCGATCGTGCACGGTGCCTTCGTCTACCTGGGAGCGCAACTGGGCCGCGGCCGGGGCCGAACGGGTGTCCGCCCAGATGTAGACCGGTGTGACCGCGTGACCGTCGGCGACGCCGATCATAGTGGTGACCAGGCTACATGCTCCCACCCCGGCAATTTGCCCACGTAGTCGCTCCCCGTCTACCTGGGCCATCACCTGATCGATGCACTCGGTGACGGCTGCAAGCACGTCGCCAGGATCCAGCTCTGCCCCGCCGTCAGACGTAGTGTGCACCGTATAGGCTTTACGTCCTTCCACGCCCGATACATGTCGTCCCAGGGCGTCAAACAGTAGCACTCGAGTGGACGATGTCCCAATATCCAGTGTGAGCACCAGGGGTGTTTTTGCATCTCCAAGCGTAACGGGTGACATTTCTCCCTCCCAACGTGCTGGTGGAGCAAAGTATAAACGAATGGTGGAGGGATTGGCAATGCCGCTTATCGGGGCTCAGTGGGGGACCGGATCGTCCGGCGCAGGGAGGCACCAGGGGGCAGGTCGCTCTATCCCCTAGTCCTCCTTGACCATTCGCAAGCTTTTGACGTCCACGACGATGCCGGAGTTCACGGAGTGATAATACCATTTCCCATCGGCGAAGTTATACCATATTCCCCAGCCATCGTACACGTGCAGCTCCTGGCCATCCTGTGTTCTTACGTACATCTGGTATGCGTCGCCCCGCGCGTTCACTAATCCCAGGCGATTCCCGGCGGGGGTATACATGATGCCGTCGATGGGGGTTGCCCATTCCCCCGGGTCCAGGCCAAGGTCAGCAAACCGGTAGCTTCCCCAGCTGCGAGGCCATCGGCCGTATTGCTCGTGATAGGCCTGGATGAGCTGGATGAAATTCTGAGCGATCCCTAGCGGCTCGGATCCCAGGCTCGTCTTCGCAGATGCGCCGCCAAACTGCTCGGCAGCGAGTGCGAGCAAGCTGCTCGTATTGTTCCCCAGCACTTGCGCGGCCGCCAGAACGGTTACCCCGATCAGCGCCAGGATTACGGCGTATTCTGTCAACGACTGTCCGCTACGAGATCGTCCTTTGGCTTGCATGTCCTCCTCTCCTCATTGCCTTGCGATCTCATGTGGCCTGGTGTGCCCGTTAATTATCTACTCGTGACAGGGCGCTCTGGAAAGACGACCTTTGTCCTAGGGCGAGGAGTCTCGGCCAGTCGTGGCTGTCCGGGAGGAGAGGAGGCTGAGGGACTGTCCCCCGCGCGAAATGGCAGGGGCAACCCGGAAGCTGCCCCTGCCATCAAGTGGCCTTTGCCCACGACGGTCACGGGACGAGGTCGCTCAGATCAACCAGCCAATCCTCGACGTTGTGACCACCATTGGGTCGGAAGGGATGCTCATCGCCGCTGTCCGCGCGAAGGCCCAGCGTGAATTTGAGCTCATCACCGCGCTTGAGCAGCTTGATCAGCAGGTGATTGGGACCGCGGCGTAGTCGAGCGCGGTGTATATTGTTGAAAGGAGCCCACCACACGTGCTCATCCACCTCGGCGATGAGCTCTCCGTTCAAGTAAAGGCGGTAGCCATCGTTGTTCCCGACGACGATGTACACGGGACGATCGGTTGGGGAGATGATCGTTCGGTCTAAATAGGCACAGTAGGGGCCGCGTAGCCCGATGAGCCGGGATGGGTCGACCTCGTGCTCGTATGAGGGGACGATCGCGGGCCGGCCCAGTTTCTGCGACCATTCCTGGTATAAGCGCTCCGCGTCGACGTCCGGTTCTGGGAGGTATGGCCTTTGCAGGGAGACGAAGTGCTGGTTGAAGCGTCGTCTTTGCTGCACGGGATCGTTCTCGTCCGGCAGCGCATCGTAGTAGACGCCCAGGAAGCGCCACAGCCCGGCACCGACTATTCCGAAGGTGTACTCGATGAGTGGGTCCGCGTCGAGTCGAGCGGTGAAAAGGTTTCGCATGGGCCACTCGGTGACGTGGATAGGTGCGTGCAGCATCGCTGTGATGGCCCGGTGGGTCGGGTCGATCCTCGCCATGTTGGGGACGACGATCCAGCCGGGTGGACCGTCGATAGTCAGGGTGGCGCCCAACGGAACCTGTCCCTCCACGCGCACAGTCACTTGTACCGTATCGCCAGGAGCCGCGGCCGGCAGGCTCGCATAATCCACGGCCAGCCGTGTTCGCGGGGGATGTGCTGTGGGGGGCAGAGGAGCCATCTCCGGCGCATTGTCGATCTGTATCCCTGTGTTCTGCTCTCGCGCCAGGAGCACGCCCATGCGCGCTGTATCTCGAGCCAGGGAGGAGAGGGTCATCTCCAGCCGACGATACTGGATGCCCATCACCAGCTCATCGCCCACGCGTTGCTTGAAGGATTCGGGGATGCGGCTGGCTCCCAATATCTGGCCGATGAGCGCCCCGGCTGTGGCTAGCGTGCAGTCGGTATCGTAGCCACACCGCAGTGCCGCCAGCAGCGTCTCTTGCAGATCGTTGCCCCCATATAGCAATCCCAGGAAGGTGAACGGCACGTTGATCTGCGAATCGCACGCCTCCGGGATGCCGGCCAACGCCATGAGGCGATCGCGCGCGTCGCGCAGGCTCAGTCCTTCGTCATAGGCCTGGAAGGCCGCGCGGGTCAGGCGCTCGATGGGGGTGTCTTTGGGTAGATAATGGATGAACATGGAGGCCAAACGACGTACATCGGGCACGAAGAAGGCCATGGATGCCATGGCGGCGAACATCATCTCGGCTCCGATCGACTGCTCGGTATGATCCAGAGAGCCGTCCATGGCCGCGTAGCGAGCAGCCAG
>JAGHDS010000001.1 GCA_021159845.1 Anaerolineae bacterium | reverse complement strand
GGTGTGGGTAGTGGGGATTGGGGTGATTGGAAGGCCAGAGAGGCGATAGCTATAGACGGGGCGGCCAGCTTGCCTAGGATTATCCAGGCGAGCAGGCCGACGCCAAGCAGAAACAGTCTGATTGCAGGCAGGGAGCGTCGCCTCACAAGGGCCTTCCTTTACTTCTGGGTGGATGATCGGCGGCGAGCCAGCGCGATGCCTGCAGCGACAACGATGATGGCGATCATGATAATCACGATCCAGGTGATGGGTATAGGGGGCGTTCCCCCTCCCGTGGCAGCCAAGGGAGTCGCCGTGGGAACAATCGTCTTGGCTGGTGTAACTGCGGGCGTAGTGGTAGGTGAGACAGGGGATACGGGGGATTGGACTGCCAGAGTGACGCCCGGCATCCCTCGTTCCGTCAGCCATAGCGTTGTCACCAGCGCGCCAACAGTGGCCAATGTCAGTCTGGCGTGGATTCTCGTGAGTGAAATGTTCATAGCTCCTCACTTGGAAAGGCGAATCAGGGTATTGGATGTCTCGTTAATAACGCAGAAACATTATAGCAAAAGGTGGTGAGGCGCGCCAGACCGTGTTCGTTCGTGACTGTTCACCGTTCTCCTACTCGATCTCATTGGCATCCGGTGAGCGATGTGGGTGAAGACACACTCAATACAGGCGCCTGGCTCCAAGTGTTTTGGCCGCGGATGGCCCTCATCCCCCAGACCCCCTTCTCCCAGGCGTGGGAGAAGGGGGGGCCCAACAAGATCTTGGCCCGTTTGGCTGCAGGACACACAACTTCGTGAGACTTGATATACGAGGATATAGCGCAGCTAACCTCTCTTACTCTAACGGTGAACAATTACGTTCGTTCCATTATGAACGGGTTGGTGAGACCTCGGACTGGTAATAATCGCATAGATCTTGTAGGATGCAGATGTGACAACGTGGGTCGCGGGATTTGCATACCTGTCGGCCATGCCGGATCAAGTTGATGTGAAGAGGATAGAATGTCTCTTGTGGCACCAGGGTTTCCCATTTCTTCTGCGTCTGTTCGGGCGATGCGTTCGGTGGCACGATGCCCAGCCGCTTGCTTACCCGGTGCACGTGAGTGTCCACGGGGAAGACAGGGCGTCCCAGGCTGAACAAGAGCACGATGGCCGCCGTCTTAGCGCCGACGCCATGAATGGATTGGAGCCATGCTTTAGCTTGGTCCAATGGCATGTCCACCAGGAAATCCAGCGTGAGATCGCCGCGCTCCTCGATGATGCGGCGCAGCGCGGCCTGGATACGGGGAGCCTTGCTCCGGGCAAGCCCACCCGGCCGGATGGCCTCCTCGATCTCTTCGACGGGGGCGTTTATCACAGCCTCCCAGGTGGGGAATCGGTCGCGCAACGCCCGGAACGCTCGACTGCTGTTGGTGTCGGATGTGTTTTGTGAGAGAAACGTGCTCACCAGGATGTCAACTGGGTCACCGTGGGAGTGCCAGGCCGGGCGGCCATACTCTTCCACCAGCCGTTGGAAGATAGTCATCGCCTTCGCCCTCAGCTTTTGCTCCTGTGCACCCACGCAGTCACCCCCAGATTTGCCAGGATAACGTCATTTTAGCATAGTGATCGTGTATTGACCATCCTGCGATGACGCAATGCCCCCCTGGCAAGGTGGAAAATGGGACGTCATTGGTGTGTGGAGCATAGAAAGGTGCCGGACGCGAGAGTGCTCGAGGGCGTCTCACCTCGAGCACTCCGCACAAAGGAGGAGAAAGGTTGGGGTCCCGCGACATACCCTACGCCAATAATGTAGCACTAAATATTTGACGGCACTAGACGAGCACCTGACGCATGGCCTACCATAGGCGTTCGCAAAAATTAGTATACGAAACGGGCATCCCAGAGAGGCTGGAAAGGGGTTGTTAGGAGCAAAAGATGAAGATGTACCTTTCACAGAAGGAGGTAGAACGACGTATCGCCGGTTTAGCAGGGTTCGTACTGGATATGGACGGTACGTTATACCTTGGGGACACTTTGCTACCTGGTGCAGCCGAACTGTTGGCTTGGCTGACAGAGCGAGGTGTCCCCTTCCTGTATCTGACCAACAATTCGTCGAAGGATGCGATGGCCTATGTACGGAAGTTGCAGCGCCTTGGCCTTCCGGCTGAGCCCGACCGGGTGTTGACCTCCGGTGCGGCTACTACAGGGTGGCTGCAGGCGCATCATCCCGACGCTCGACTGTTCGTTCTTGGGACGCCGAGCCTGCAAGCCGAGTTTCGCGCGGCCGGCTTCGCAATCGTGGACGATTCACCGGATCTCGTCGTGCTCGGCTTTGACATGACGTTGACTTACGATCGCTTAGCCCAAGCCTGCACGTTTATCCGCCAGGGTACGCCGTGGATAGCTACCCATCCCGATATCAACTGTCCCGTCCCTGGCGGGTTCATCCCTGATGCTGGAGCTATTGCAGCGGCAATTGTAGCTTCGACTGGCGTGGAGCCTCGAGTAGTCATCGGGAAACCCAACCCGTATATCTTCAAAGAGGCGTTAGCCCGGCTGGGGACATTGCCGGAAGCCACCGCTATGGTGGGAGATCGACTGTATACCGATATCGCTGGCGCGCGAGGAGCCGGGCTAACCGCTATTCTGGTCCTGAGTGGCGAGACGAAGGAGGAGGACCTTGCCGCGGCTGGCGACCTACCCGATTTGATCTTCCCCTCCGTGCAGGCGTTGCTACAGGCACTGGTGGCCGTGGCCTCATAGCGAGTGGAATAGCAACCCAATGGGGATGGATACTGCCAGTGCTAATGCGGTACCTATCGTGCTCAGAGCTAGTGCTGTGTATGAGAGGGAGGTCGCCAGGACGACCGGGTGGGTGGAGAGGTTAATTGCATACTGCCCGATGTCTCCGAAAAGCAGTCCGACTGCGACCCAGGCGGTTAGCCCTGCCAGCACCAGCGCGCCGGAACGGATCGCAGCGCGGATATCGGATGGACTCAGCCCGATGTGGAGGGTAATGGACATAACACCATACAGGTACAGGTATGTCTTCCAGTCCCTCCAATCCAGGCTTTGCACGATGGGGAGAAATTGCCCTTTCACATAGGCGAGCAGGTCCAGGATGAATTGCATATAGGTGCTCGGCCGTGTAGCCATGTCCAGAGTGAAGAGGGGTAATTCTCGGGTGTCAACTGACCTGACCGCGAGATCGGGAACGCACAGCCATGTCAGGAGCCACAAAGCCGTGGCCCCACCGAATAGCGGGGCGACACTGCTGACTAACATGCCGATATGTTGGATTAGGCTTGTGCTTCGTGGCATTGAGAGGACATGGCCGAGCTCGCCGGTGCTTCGCTTGGGGGCGAAGAGCTTTACCTCTTTGATCGGGGTGCCAGTTAGGAGCAGCGGGATGAGGTGGCTACTCTCATGAATGGGGGTACCTATGATCCCTGTGGCGAGGATTCCCCACCACCCGATGGCATAGGAGAACGCGGCTTGGGCCAGGTAGGAGATGATGTACAACAGCGCGATGCTGACAAGCAACGGGAATGTAGCAGCCAGGACAGTCAAAAAAGTGTATCCTAGTGAAAGCCCTACATAGCTCATCGCATCCGTGAACACTTGCATTGTGTCCCCCTCTCGTTCCTCCTTACACTAACCTCGCCCTTGGTCTGCCATCTTCCGCTGTTTATCCAACCGAACGCGCCACGCATTTTGCATCGCAATTATACTATATACTACAAGCATGACTGCCGTGTAATTGTTCCATCGTTCCCCTACCGGGCCTCACCAACATTCGGCGGGCGATGTGGATAAAGACGCTTTCGGTATCAGTCGGCCAGTTCCAAGTGCTTTGGCCGCGGACGGCCCTCATTCCCCGGCCCCCTCTTCTCCCAGGCGTGGGAGAAGGGGGCTTGATTCGGCTTGTGATGGCGGCGCAGCTAATTTCTCTTACCCCACCGGTGAACAGTTACCTCTCGCCCCGCGTTTGACGGCGGGTCACAAATATGCGATAATTCACGCGCTTGTGTTGATCCTGGCAGCCATAGGAACGCCAAATGCATTGACCGTAGATTCCACCTGTTACCCCTTTTTCCCCTCGCCATCCTAAACGGAGGAGGTGATGCTCATGGACTACAGTAGTAGCAACCCCAGCGCCGTAGCATCACCTCGGATCCTCCGATAGTGCTACGGCGCAAAAAGAAGCCCCTTCTCGGTCGAGAGGGGGCTTCGTCCTTGGCGTGGAGTATATAAGCCATCTGTCCCGGCACTTCCAAAGAGTCATTGACAACCTGGCTGGTTCATGTTATCGTTGCAATTGGTTGCGATAACCTCCTTCTGCTAATCAGCTCGGAGGGCTTCCCATGCTGAAACGTGCTTCTCGACCCATTGGGTTTCCACAGCACTTTCATTGGCTCCCTCTCTCATTCACTTTGACGATCTTACTGCTGCTAGGCATCTACGGCATTGCCAGAGCCCAAGGCACGACACCTGTACCAGTTCCCATCTACGGGCATGTAACACTTCAGCGCCCGAATAGCCCACCTCCCAGCCTCCCCTGGGTAGTCCCTGTGACCGTCACGTTCTACGCGCCAGGAGAGGCGACTCCGGCAGATTCTCCACAGCTGGCTGAGACAGACCAGAGTGGGAATTTCGTCATCACTCCCACACTGACAGTGAGCGGCACTTACGATGTGCGGATCAAGAACTTCCACACACTCCAGAATATCAAGCGAAACGTTCAGGTCTACCCAGGTATGTCACTTGACCTAGGCACGTTATTGGAGGGAGATGCCGACAACGATAATCGCGTTCGCATTAGCGACTTCGCCATTTTGCGCAACGCTTATTTCACAAATGAGGGTGACTCGGAATTCGACCCGCGTGCGGACTTCGATGAAAACAACAAAATCCGCATTAGAGATTTCGCGCTGCTGCGGAACAACTACTTCGCGACCGGTGATATAGAGGTCGCTACACTGCACCCCGAGGGCTACAGTCCATCGCGCCCCGATACCGGCGTAAACTTCTCCGTCGTCCCAGCCTGGCAACAAGTAGATGTAGGGGATACCTTTACCATCTCCATTATCGTGGACGCCAGCGATCAGCCCATCGTGGGCGCCGACGTCCGATTAACTTTCGATGGCTCCAAGCTGCAAGGGATTCAATCAGTCCCGGGCTCCACCTTCGACATCGTCCTCGCTAATACTCTGCAATCTGGGACACTCACCTTCAGCGCCGCCACACTGGGGAACCCGGTCAGCGGGCGTATCACGCTCGTGACCGTCACTTGCAAGACACTGCAGCTCGCGCCGAGGGCCACTCTACACCTGATGGAGGTGGATGCTGCCGACGAGGAAGGACGTTCCGTCGCGGGGGATAGTCAGGACGGCCTGGTGCAAGTTGGACACAGCATTCTGTACTTCCCCATCGCGCTAAGATAGATTCGGAAGGGAGCGTGGGTTGTGCACCGGAGAGCCGTTGTCTTACCTATCGCGGTATTGGTATTCGTCGGGCTTCTTGCTGCGTTCTGGCCAACGGCCTCTGCCACAAACGCCTCGGGCACGGCTGACTTCGCCGTCCGACCGAGCAATCAGGCCGTCACCGTCGGCGATGTCTTCACTGTGGACCTTCGCATCGAAGGAAGCGGTAACGTCATTGGAGCGGATGCCACGGTGCACTTTGATCCTACTTACCTGGAGTTTCAGCGATTCATCGAGATTGACAATGGGCTCGATTACTTCGGTAGTCGATACGACAATACCGCCGGTTACGTCCAATATGGGAAGGGAACACTTGGCGCTCCAGTGGCAGCACCATTCATTTTTGTGCGCTTAGAATTCAAGGCAAAGCAAACAACATCAGGGACAAACTTGACGTTCGATCCCAACGACACGGATATCCAGGGAGAGTCCGGGAGTATCCTGCGTAACCTCATTAACGGGGTCGTTGCTGTGAACCCACCGCCGACCAATACCCCGACACCCACGATCACGCCAACGCCTACCGATACTCCTACACCGACGATCACTCCCACCCCTACATCCACGCCGACGCGTACCCCCACACCGACGCCGACTCCAACACCCACTCCGCTTCCTGCCGATCTATGCACCCTCGTCTTTAACGATCAGAACGGGAACCGGCTACGTGACCCGGGCGAGCCGCTTCTAGCCGGCGCCGTTCTGACACTTTACGACACGAGCTGGACTGAATTAGGGAGCTACACGACGGATGGGATGAACGAGCCTCACTGCTGGTCAGGGTTGTACCCTCGCGTGTACTATCTGCATGAAGAGAACCCGCCGAACTACACCTCCAGTACGGTGGACTGGTGGGCTGTTTGGCTCAGCCCAGGTGAGCGGATCACTGTCCAGTTTGGGGACCGCACTAACACACGGCATTACTACTATGTGCCGCTTTTATATCATGAGTAACGGCGTCCCTCGATTCACGTAAAGAAGCCGGGACCTTTCGAAGGGTCCCGGCTTCCTGTTTACACCTTTTGTACAGCTCAGTGTGAGCTCAATCCCGAATCAAGTACTTACCCCAAACCTCGAATTGCACGGGTTCACCAATAAGCGCCAAAGCGATGTAACGCGGCCGCCTAGGCTTATGAAGAAGCTTCATCCCAGCCTGTGCAGGCGTGCGATTCCCCTTGCGTTGGTTGCAAGCCCGACAAGCAGTGACCACGTTCTCCCAACTCGTCTCGCCTCCCTGTGAGCGCGGTATCACGTGGTCCAACGTGAGCTCAGCCTTCCCCGGCTGTGCGCCACAGTACTGGCATGTATATCGATCACGAGCCATCACCGTCCGACGTGTAAGAGGCAGCGATAGACGACGGGGAATGCGGACATAATACACCAGCCGGATGACAAGAGGCACAGGCAGCGTAAGGCGCTCGGAGCGCAACACCGCTTCGGCAGCTTCGACGATCTCAGCCTTCTCCTTCAAAAGGAGAATAACGGCCCGTTTTAAGGAGACTACGCTAAGAGGTTCGTAAGTGGCATTGAGGACCAATACACTTTGCATAAAAAGGCCCTTCATACTACCAAGACACCCGACTCCACAACACAGAGCCGGGCGCTATAGGGGTGACCAGTGGGACTTGAACCCACAACCTTCTGGGCCACAACCAGATGCTCTGCCACTTGAGCTATGGTCACCACGCCAATCATCTGCCGGCTGAATATATACCTAACCTATATCCAGGCACCACGCGGGTATCTCCAACCCCCGCGAAATAGTATAACCAGAATCAACCACCTGTCAAATGAGTAACTGCTTCGAAAATAGGATGGGT
>JAGHDS010000228.1 GCA_021159845.1 Anaerolineae bacterium | reverse complement strand
TGGGGGGATCATCCGTCATGGTGCTAAGCTGCTGTTCGCTTATGCCGAAGCCACCGTGCCTAAGATCACAGTGATCACCCGGAAATCCTATGGTGGGGCATACTGCGTGATGTCCCCTAAAGCATTGCGGGGTGACATCAACCTGGCCTGGCCGACGGCCGAGATCGCGGTGATGGGGCCGGAGGCAGCCGTGAACATCATCTTCAGGCGAGAGATCGCTGCCGCTGCTGACCCGAAGGCCGAGCGGCAACGGCTGGTCGCGGAGTATCGGGAAAAGTTCGCCAATCCATACGTCGCGGCCGCTCGCGGTTATCTGGACGACGTGATCGAGCCGCGTGAGACGCGGCCGCGTTTGATCAATGCTTTGGAGATGTTGCAGAATAAGCGGGATACCAACCCGCCGAAAAAACACGGGAATATCCCGCTTTGATCCTGATTTGATCCTGAGATGAGAGTTTTTGCTGGTCGAGGAGGGGTATGATCGACGTGGCGGGCCGAGTGCGGGCGATGCGCGCTATGTTGTGGCTGTTCCGCGGCAGTGTATTGCTGTATGCAATCATTGGGTTCCTGGCGTACAAAGTTATTGGGATGCGGGGAGTGGTATTCTTCTCACGGCCGACCCACATTCTCGTATTGATCCTTGTGGGTCTGGCCGCGGCGGGGATCCTTGGCGTGTTCACTTTTCTCATCCCAGCGCGGCTGGCCGATCCGGACCGGCTGGCACGCCGCCCGGGGGTCAACCGGCTGTCCGCTGTGGTAGTCCAGCTACAGCGCTCGTTTATGATCGCGATCAGCGGTGCGCATCTGGTAGCATTACTTGGGCTGATTCTCTTCGTGCTTGATGGGCAATTGCCCTATTTGTTCGCACTCACGCTGGTTGCCCTGCTCGCGCTGGCAACAGTGACGCCACAGCAGGCCCGGTGGGAGGAGATCATCCAAGCGGTGCGCGCTCGCCGCTCTGACTGGAACGATGTCTGGTAGGATACCGGATTGGCAAACGAAAAGCGGGGCTGAGACAAAGTGAAAGGCAAGAACGCTCCCGGGGCGTAAGGATAAAGTATGTTCCGTAAAGTGTTGATCGCGAATCGAGGTGAGATCGCCGTACGCATCATGCGTGCCTGCGAGGAACGGGGACTGCAAACGGTCGCCGTGTACTCGGATGCGGACCGTCAAGCATTGCACGTGCGCCGCGCTAATGAGGCGTACTATATCGGACCGGCACGAGCATCGGAGAGTTATCTGCGTATCGACCGTATCCTGGAGGTAGCGCAGCGCTCGGGGGCGGACGCGATCCATCCGGGTTATGGCTTTCTGGCTGAAAACCCGGAGTTCGCTCAGGCCTGCGCGGATGCGGGGGTTACCTTTATTGGTCCACCTCCTGAGGTGATGGCGGCTATGGGGGACAAGGTGGCCGCGCGTCGCCGTATGGCTGCGCAGGGTATCCCCGTCGTCCCTGGCACATCGGACGAATTGTCCGATCAAGAGTTCCTGGCCGCAGCTCAGGAGTTGGGCTACCCGATCATGGTCAAGGCCGCGGCTGGCGGAGGCGGCAAGGGAATGCGCCTGGTGCGTCGCCCGGACGAGTTGTTGCGGGCATTAGAAGTTGCCCGTCATGAGGCCAAGGCGTCCTTTGGGGATGATCGAGTGTATCTGGAGAAGGTGATCGAAGACGCGCGCCATGTGGAGATACAGATACTGGCGGATACACATGGCAATGTCATCCATCTGGGGGAGCGCGAATGTTCCATCCAGCGCCGTCATCAGAAATTGATCGAGGAGGCTCCTTCCGTAGCTGTGGACCAGGAGCTGCGACAGCGCATGGGCGAGACCGCTGTGCGCGTCGCCAAAGCGATAGGGTATGTCAACGCGGGCACGGTGGAGTTCCTCCTCGATAAGGACAACAACTTCTATTTCCTGGAGATGAACACCCGCCTTCAGGTCGAGCACGCGGTCACGGAGATGGTCACCGGCGTGGACATCGTGAAGGAACAGCTTGCTATCGCGTCGGGGCGGCGTATCCGCTATCGTCAGGAGGATATTGTGCCGAAGGGTTGGGCCATCGAGTGCCGTATCACCGCGGAGGATCCGTACAATGGGTTCTTGCCATCCAGCGGCCGGGTGACAATGCTCCAGGAGCCCACAGGGCCTGGTGTGCGCGTGGAGAGCGGCATCTACGAAGGCTTCGAAGTCACGCCCTATTACGACCCCATGATTGCCAAGCTGATCGCGTGGGGAGAGACGCGAGCCGAGGCTATCCTGCGTATGCGGCGGGCGCTCCGCGAGTACCGGATCGGGGGGATCCAGACATCCATTCCCTTCCATCAACGAATCATGGAGCATACGGAGTTCATGTGGGGAACGTTCGACACAGGTTTCCTGGAACATCGGATGGGAGGGGGATTGGCCCAGCCGACGGAGCGCCCGGAGATAGCGGAATGGGAGCGGCTGGCTGCGATCGCGGCCACGGTCATCGCCCATGAGCGCCGCCGACGGGCGGTGACTTTTAGCAGCGTGCATAACGGCCGAAGCTCCTCTCGTTGGAGACAGGCGGCCCGTCTTGAGGTGCTACGACGATGAGATACATAGCAACGGTGAACGGCCGCGAGTTCGTGATCGACCTGGAGAATGACCAATCTCTTCTCATCGACGGGAGGCTGGTGGAAGTGGATATGGAACGTATCAATACCTCATCCCTCTACTCGCTCCTGGTCGATCACATGTCCCACGAGGTAGCGGTGGAGGAGGCCGGGCACCTGTTCCGCGTCATGCTGTACGGGGAACTTTTCGAGGTTTACGTAGAAGATGAACGCACGCGGCGGCTACGCCAGGCAGGCCATCGTGTGGTCCCCTCCGCGGGCGATGCCAACGTCCAGGCGCCCATCCCCGGCCTGATCACGCAGGTTCTGGTCGAGCCGGGGCAAACCATCTCGCTCGGCCAGCCAGTGGCCATGCTCGAGGCGATGAAGATGGAGAACGAGCTACGCGCCCCGCGCGAGGGCACGGTCGCGAGCGTGGAGGTCGAGCCAGGGCAACGCGTCGAGCAGGGGCAGGTCATCGTCGTCATCCACTGACCGTTGGTTCCCTTTGGCCAAGGCCTTTGAGGGGCTTCCTTCCGCTGTCCGACGACGAGAGAGCTTAGGTCTCGCTGTGTTTCCCTGGGGCTGTGGGGTGTTTTGCAGCTCTGAAGCTCTCCGCTTTTCGGCCCTCTCCGCCGAGCACGAGAGGTATGGGGGCGTTGAGGAATCGGCAACGCATTTACGAATCCCGGACTTTTTGGTCTCCGGGATTCTGGTATCCCTATGGGTTGGCCCGTGGCTTGTTGATGTTACCTATCGGATGGGCGATTTCCCTCCCTGTCGCTGTGGGGAGGTCCCTGCATCTTCCTGTGTTTCGGCTGCCAGTGGGAGGCCGGAAGGAAGGCTATTGCCGGCGATGATCTCCACGCGTATGGTTTCGGGAGATCCTTCCACCCGACAACTTTGCAATAGCACACTTACGCCCCATCGCTTGGGAGCAAGCAGCTCAGTAGCAGCGCTAGAAACCGCATGACAACCACATGAATGCCTGAGGCCATTTATGAGCACGTTATCGCAGATAAAGGAGAAGTGGGAGCAGACCACGCTCAAACGGGCATTGGAACGCGCTCCGGAGCGCAGGCAGCGCTTCGAGACATCGTCCGGCATCCCGATTGAGCGCGTGTACACCCCTGATGACGTCGACCTGGATTATGTCCGGGATCTGGGATTCCCCGGACAGTACCCTTTCACCCGTGGCGTCCAGCCGACGATGTACCGGGGCCGGCTGTGGACCATGCGCCAGTACGCTGGCTATGCCACGGCCGAGGAGTCCAACCGTCGCTATCGTTATCTGTTGGAGCAGGGACAGACCGGCCTCTCCGTCGCCTTCGACCTGCCCACTCAAATGGGGTACGATGCTGATCACCCACTGGCCGAGGGCGAGGTGGGGAAAGTCGGGGTCTCCGTCTCCTCGTTGGCGGATATGGAGGTGCTGTTGGAGGGCATCCCTTTAGATAAAGTCAGCATCTCCATGACGATCAACGCGCCGGCGTCTGTCCTGTTGGCTATGGTTGTCGCTGTAGCTAAGAAGCAAGGTGTTTCCCCCGATCGGCTGCGGGGGACCGTACAGAACGACATCCTCAAAGAGTACGTTGCTCGTGGCACCTACATCTTCCCTCCGAAGCCGTCTCTGCGCCTCACAGTGGATTTATTCCGCTATTGCGCCCGTCACATTCCACGATGGAACACGATCTCCATCAGCGGTTATCATATGCGGGAGGCGGGGTGCACGGCCGTGCAGGAGGTCGCCTTCACCCTCGCCAACGCGATCGAGTATGTACAAGCGGCCGTCGATGCCGGATTAGACGTGGATGACTTCGCCGGACGACTATCCTTTTTCTTCAATGCCCACAGCAACTTCTTCGAGGAGATCGCTAAGTTCCGGGCGGCGAGGCGGATGTGGGCGCGCATCATGAGGGAGCGTTTCAAGGCAAAGAAGCCGCGCTCCTGGCAATTGCGATTTCACACGCAGACGGCGGGATCCACCCTCACGGCGCAACAGGTGGACAACAACGTCGTTCGGGTCACCCTTCAGGCTCTGGCGGCGGTGTTGGGAGGCACGCAATCGCTGCACACGAACTCCAAGGACGAAGCCTTGTCATTACCCACGGAGGCCTCCGTCCAGCTGGCGTTGCGTACACAGCAGATCATCGCCTACGAGTCAGGCGTCGCCGATGTTGTCGATCCACTGGCGGGCTCCTACTTCGTGGAGCACCTGACCGATGAGATCGAGAAACGCGCCCAGGCGTACCTCGAGAAGATCGAGGAGATGGGGGGCGCCCTGCAGGCGATCGAACGGGGATATATCCAGCAGGAGATCCAAAAGGCCGCTTATCAGGCTCAACAAGCGGTTGAGAGCGGGGACCGGGTCATTGTAGGGGTGAATCGCTTTGTGATAGAAGAAGATTTGCCATCCGAGGTCCTTCATGTGGACGAGCGCGTGCAGGCGGAGCAGGTACGGCGACTACAAGAGGTGCGCTCTACTCGTGACAATGCTAAGGTGGCCGAGCTACTGGCTCGGCTGGAGGAGGCCGCCCGAGACCCAAATGAGGAGATGATGCCGTTGTTCGTAGCATGTGCGGAGCACTACGCCACTTTGGGGGAGATATGCGGCGTATTGCGTCGCGTGTTCGGTGAGTATCAGCCGGAGACCTGGGTGTGATCCCGGTGGAAGGGATGGGACATGGATATCTCGTTGCTCACGACCGTTGCGGTCATCTTCGTTGCGGCGATGGTGGGCGCCTACCTGCAGTCGACCAAACGCGACCGCTGCTTGAAATCGTTTGACGGCTTTCACATCACCATCGAGCGGAAAAACGGCCGCGTGATCTGGGGCGTTATGCATCTGGAACCCACCGGCATGGAGCTGGAATATCGCTCAGATGTACACGACAAGAAGCACATTGAGACCAGCTATGTTTTCTATCGGAGTGAGTACGGGGATATCCAGACGATTTTCCGCTACGTCGACCAGCTTACGGCTGAGAACATAGAGCGGCGCAACCGCGACCTGGAGCGGAGCTTTCATCCCAACATCCTGCGCCGGCTGGGACGGAAAACCCGAAACTTCATCAATACGGCCAACGATTCGCTCAGCGAGGCGCTAAATGTGGTCATGGGGCGCGTGAAAGCTCCGGGACAGCTCATCACGGACGTTGGACAGAAGCAGCTCACCCAGGTGGGGAAGAGCATCATCGGATATGTAGGTACCAGCTATGATCCCCTCCTGGAACGGTACGTCGGCTCCAAAGTGGTGGTTGAGGTGGTTGAAGGGGATACCGTCTACGAGTATGTAGGGGTCCTCAAGGAGTACTCGGCGGACTTCCTGGAAGTGCTGGACGTTTATTACCCGGAGAGCCATGCGGTCTCCATAACCTCCGATGAGATGGAGAAGATCGAGAGGGATCTCACGGTGCGGCTCGAAGGCGCGCGGCTGCTGGTGAAAAACCAAAGCGAGTATCCCCTATTGCTGGAGCGCGTGGTCTGCGGCGATGAGGAGAAGATGCTCAACATCGTCTTGGACCTGGGTAATGAGGCGGAGTTGCACCTGGCCCGGCCGGGGTGCGAGGCTCAGGTCGTCTTCAAGATTGTCCGGCATGTGGACATGATCGTGCCGCGGGCCCATGCGCTGGTCAGGCACCGGGCGGAGCGGTACGATCCGGACCGGTTCTTTGACATCGGGGTAGCGCTCCACCTGACGAACGAGTTGGAACAGCGGGAACAGGAGCTACGTCGTCGCCTGGACGAGGACCCTACGGATGCTATCTCGGCGAACGCGCTGGCCGGGCTGCTGATCAAGCGCGGCGAGCTGAAGGAGGCGCGTCATTGGCTGGAGGTCGCGTTGGCCTATCGCCATGATCTGCCCGATCATGGCAAACGTGCCCGGCAGCAATTGGAACGGGTGAAGGCGCGGCTGCGGGGGTACAAAAAGGTGGTGTGAGCTTCTCTCACCGCCATCATCAACCAGAGGGACAGCGATGATCCAACGTATCGACCATGTGGCTATCGTCGTCAATGAGATTGAGTCGGCTCTACGCGTTTATCGGGACGCGTTGGGCCTGCCGCTTGAGCATATGGAGACTATCTCCGAGCAGGATGTGCGGATCGCTTTCCTGCCTGTCGGCGATTCGGAGATTGAATTACTGGAGCCCATCAATCCCGATTCCGGCGTGGCTAAATTCCTGGCCAAGCGCGGCGAGGGGATGCACCATATCTGCCTGGAGGTGGAGGATATCGAGGCGACATTGCGGGAGCTGGAGGCTCGCGGTGTGGAATTAATCGACCGGGTCCCTCGTCGCGGCGCTCACGGCCGCGTGGCCTTTGTCCACCCCAGGGGGGCGCACGGGGTCCTTATCGAGTTGCTGGAGCGAGCCTAGCGTGCTGCGGGATGGGCTCGGAGTCGGCTCTCGTTGTGATATACGTGATATATCAGCATTTCATGTCATGTACAGGAGAAGATCATGACCCGCTCCCATTCGATAGCAATCGCTTTGTTCGTGGCGCTAGGGCTTAGCCTGCTCACATTTGCTGCCGCAGGGGCAACGCCCAGCGCGGATGGCATCACTTATATCGTCCGGCCGGGGGATACGCTGTTCCGAATAGCGGCGGTCCA
>JAGHDS010000192.1 GCA_021159845.1 Anaerolineae bacterium | reverse complement strand
GCCATTAGCTCGGTTATCGTGCTTGGCATTTGGATCCCTCCTCTACCTTCCCAATGCCGTGTCGACCAATAGCCAGATGATCAACAGGACAAACAAGACTGCCATCGTATACCTCCTCCTCGATGCCCGCTTCCGCGATCTCTTGCTCCAGCTGCCGACGGCACTCGGGGCAGAGCCAGTCGCCCCAGGCGGCCGGGCGCTGGCCACAGTTGCCACACAGGTTGTCGTCCGTGTGTTTGGGATATACTTCGCCGTTTATCATCCCCAGGTACATCGGACTTTTGCCTCCTTTCTCGGCCTCATGGAATTGGCAGTGTGAGCACGTATATCACGATCAGGATCAACAGGACGACCGCCATGTCACTCTCCTCCTTGTCCCTGCAGCCGCTCCAGCGCCTCTACAAGCCGGCGCGTCTCCTCGATCTCCCGCTGTAGTCGCTCGTTCTCGCTCCTGAGTTGTTCGATGCTCAAGTCCAGCACCCGCGCCGCGGGTGCCGCATCTCGGATGCGTCCCATCTCGTTGAGCGCATCGGCCTGGTCAGCCAGGTGATGGGCCAACTGCGCCATCATCAAGGCCAGCCGCTCCGGCCCGGGCCGATCCTGGAGGATGCGACCGATGATCCTCCGGGCGGCGGTGTTGGCCCGCATGGCCCGATTCAACATCTGCCGATCCAGATAGCCGCCGGGGATGGGACGGGTCATGATTCACCTCGCAGCGTCCCCAGCGCCTCCTGTGCGCTCACCGCCCGCTCCCGGGCCCGCTGCCGCAGGGATCGCCAGACGCTGCCGGCGATCATGGGCAGGCCAGATGCGGTGAAGCAGAGGCCTACCAGGAGCGCCTCTTGCCAGCCGATCAGGAAGGCGGACCCAGTCAGGGTGACGATGACGCCGCCGACGACCAAAAAGGATGTGTAGCCGTGGTCCGGTACCTCCCGATTGAGCCATTCGACCAGGGCGTTGTATCCGATGCCGAAGGTGACCAGCGCCGCACAGACGGCGACGATCCGTTCCACTGGGATGTTCATGGCGTCGTTCCCCTTCCATCCCGATCCTTAACCGGTTCGTTTCCGTTGCTGGATGGCTCGTCAGGATGTGTTACGATGCCCATAGCGGATAGCAGCTCTCCGTGATTGGGTGATGGCAGCCTTTCCAGGTAAGCCTTGGTGGTATGTAGGCGGCTGTGGCCCAGGCGCTCTTGCAGGAGGGCAACATTGTGATAGGTGTGGGAGTGGAAGTAGGCAAAGGTATGACGCAGGTCCTGCAGGCGATAGCGCTCCGGGTTCGGCACACCAGCGTCCCGCAGCCGTCGATGCAGGATGCGGGCAGCCTGAGCTCGGCTGATGGGCCGGTTGTATTTCAACCGACGCATGTCCACATTGGAGAAGTTGGCACACCCCCTGTCGCTGATGGGATGCCAGATGTACGCGTTGGCAGGGGGCTCCCATCGATGGGCGATCCGGAGGTAGTGCACGATGGCGTCGTAGCAGGCCGGGGCCAGGGGCACTTCCTCCGTCGGTCCGATGCGCCAGCTGTATTCCCCCGTCCCCCGCCGCCTGTACTCGTCAGGGTAGATGTCGCCCCAGCGCATGTGGAGGACCTCGTTCGACCGGCGGCCGGTGAGCAGGAAGGTGATGAGCAGGGCATAATCTCGGGCGCCGGTGAGGCAGTCTCGGTTAATGAGGCCGAGCATGGCCTGTACCTGGTCGCGGCCGAGGGGATGGGCGCGTGAAGGGGCCGTCGGGCGAGGGGTGGCCTTGGCCGTGAAGGGGTTGAAGGGGAAGCCGTAGGTCTGGGATAGGAACCGGTAGAATGAGCTGAGGGCGGCCATGTATTGGCGGATGGTGGCAGGCGCCTTGCCCCCGATTTCCATCTGCCTACGCCAGGCGGCGGCCTGTGTGACGGTGACCTGCCACGGCTCGACCCCGGCGAAGGCGAAGAAGTCGGTCCAGGCCCGCTCGTAGGCGCGGCGGGTGTGTGGGTTTTGGGCCCGGGCATCGAGCCAGGTATCGCGCCATGCGTTGGGATCTAAGACATGGACGGTCAGGTCTTGTGGTCTGGTGATGGTCAACTCAGTCATATGGCTCCCCTCGTTCCCCTTTGTTGAGGTGTGGGGCGCAATCCCTTGCGTCCTGGGCTAGTTGCGGTTGAATGACTGTCGTGAGGGCCTGTACGAGACGTACAGCCTCCCGTTCAGGATGAGCGGGCGGGCCAGGCGATGGCGTATCTGCTCAACCCGCAGCTCCTCTCTGAGCATGAGGATGATCTGCTCTCGAAGCCAGTTTTCGGCTTCCAGGCGTTGGCGTTCCATGTATTCCTGGCGGAGTAGGGCGATCAGGGCGATTATGATGGCCGCCGGAATGGCGGCGAAGATGGCATTCCAGATCATGCTCTTTTCATGCTCCTTTCCTTCGGCCCCACGAGACGGACCTGATCCGGGCAAGGAAATTGCAGTTGTGTGGTGCACGGTTCACACCCCACGGATGGGGGACTTATTCGGTTGTCGGGTTGCCCGATCAAGCCCGGCCCGTGAGGTCGAGTCTTCGGCCAGGGGAGCTCAACCCGCCCGCTGCGCGGGGAGCTCAACCCCGGCCTACAACTTAAGGAGGCACGTAAGGTGGCCCGGGGCCGGATTTGAACCGGCTTGTGGGCTCCCATCCACTTGGGCTAAGCGTGCCAAGCACCGCCGTGCCTGCGTGTCCCACCACGCCGCCCGGGCCATAAACCGGGCTGATTGCCGGGTGAAGCGGTCCTGCCACGCGCCTGTGTAGCTTATGATTGCCTTCGCCGGGTTCCGGCAGGCAGCCCGGTGGTGAGGGTACTCCCTCTGAATGTGAGGCTCCATGCGACGCCCCCATTGTGGTGTCCTAGAGCTACCACCTCCCTTCCATGTGGGATCCAGATCTCAAAGGGAACCGCGTCCCTACCTGCGCTAACGCTCGCTCACGTCCGTGAGAAGGACGATCAGAATAGCAATGGCGGTGGCTATAAAGAGGATCGTCATTTGCTCCCCTCCTCGAACCCGGCCGCCACGGCGACCACAACTATGGCGAGGAGCAGGATGAACACGCCCAGGGCGATCATCGCCTCCTCCTTTCCTCGTCCTGGCTGATCTCGCTGGACAGTGCGCTCACCGCCAGCGCAACCAGGAGGGTCGTGATGAATGCAGCCGTAGCCGCAAACGCAACGATTCTCATGTCCACGTGTCACCTCACTGCAACTGCAACATGCTCACCAGCCAGGCCACCACCGCCAGCCCAAACAACATGGAG
>JAGHDS010000364.1 GCA_021159845.1 Anaerolineae bacterium | reverse complement strand
TCTCTACGCTCATCTCGGGCGATCAAGAGGGCACGGCACACGTCACAGCGACCGTCGGCGCTTTGGTCGCAGGGACCGAGGTGAAGATCGCGGGGCCGGGTCAGCCCTTTTCCATCACGTTAACGGCTACGCCGTCGAGCGTGCCGGTCGGTGAACAATCCATTATCACGGCCACCTTGTACGACGCGAACGGCTTCCGGGTCTCGGCCGGGCATCCGATTTCCTTCCATGTGGCCTCGGGGAGCATCGTTCCAGAGATCGCCCAAACGGACGCCAATGGCCAGGCCGCGGCCGTGTTTACCGCCGGGGGCGAGTTGGGGGTTGCGCTGGTCGAGGCGCAGGCCGGGCTCGGGCTCTATGCCAGCGTAGCGATCACGGTAACGCCTGGAGAACCATATACGGTGACCGTGGCGGCCGCATCTCCTCAGGTGGAAGCCGGGTGCTACGTGCCAATCACGGCCACGGTGACCGACAGACTTGGGCACCTGGTCCAGGACGGAACGTTCGTCACGTTCACGACCACGTTAGGACAGATGACGGCGACGCATACCGCCATACATAACGGCCGCGCGCTCTCAGAGCTACACGCTGGGCCGACGACGGGCGTGGCGCACATTACGGCTATGGCGGATAATGGCGTCTATGGGACGATTGATGTTCAGATCGTGCCTGGTCAGGCCGCGCGCATTGCTTTGGTGTCTGACCCCCAGACCGTGGAAGTAGGTGGTCAGACGGTGCTCACGGCAAGCGCGTGGGATGCATTTGGTAACCCGGTGCAGGACGGCTCGGTAATCGACCTGAGGGCCGACCGAGGTACGCTTGGCTTCCTGACTGGGCCGCCCGTCTCGTCGAGGCTGGAAGTGCCAACGCAGGACGGCCAGGCACGAGCACGTTTCTTCGCCCCGCTGACGCCAGGCCCTGCGTCCATTACGGCGAGGGCAGGGCTCATGGCCACCCAGGGAATCACTGTGGCCGTGCAGCCGGGCGGGCCGGCCCAGCTCACAGTCACGGCGGGGGCAATCCACGTGCTGGTGGGAATGACAACCACCGTGCGTGCGAGAGTGATGGATGGCCTGGGCAATCCTGTCGTCGATGGCACCGTGGTTCGCTTCGCGGCAACGCTGGGAACGGTGTCCCCGCGCGAGGTGCCGACCACGCAGGGCATTGCCGAGACCACGTTCTTCGCTGGGAGTGAGAGCGGGGACGCCACGATCGGGGTAAGCGTGGGAACGCTGTTCAAGATCGTGACCATCAGGGTACGCGATCGAATGTACTACCTACCGCTCGCCTCACACCACAGGTAAGCTCACACCGAGGGCCAGCATGTGCAAGATCGTTAAGGTCACCGACCCCTCCGAGAGGTCGGTGACCTTTTGATGTACGACATGTTTTGGAGTATTGCCTTCGGAGATCACGCAGGTCACGCACCAGGAGCGGCATATACGACGCGTCCGTCAATCAGGGTGGCCTCCACCCGAGTGATGGGGATCTCCTCGGCCGGGCCCGTGATGATGTCATGCGAGAGGACGACCATGTCAGCGAGCTTGCCGGGCGTGATCGAGCCTTTGATGGTTTCCTCGCCAGCCGCGTAGGCCGCGCCGAGGGTGTAGGCTCGAACCGCCTCCTCCGCTGTGATCCGTTGGTGAGGCTGCCAGCCATCGGGCCCGGGTGTGCCGTCGGGCCGCCGACGCGTTACAGCAGCATATAGTCCAGCCAGCACATCGAATGACTCTACCGGCGCGTCGGATCCGAAGGCCAGTTGGGTGCCTGCATCCAGTAGGCTGTGCCATGCGTATGCCAGTCTACATCGTTCCGGCCCCCAAAACCGCTCGGCCATCTGCATGTCAGAGGTGGCGTGGATAGGTTGCATCGAGGCGATGATCTGAAGCCGCGCCAGCCGGGGCAGGTCGTCCGGGTGCAGTAACTGGACATGCTCGATCCGGTGGCGTAGAAGCGGCCGTCCGGCCTTGCGTTCGTCCTCACGCACGGTTTCCAATATATCCAGGATGTCGCGGTTCGCCCGATCGCCGATGGCGTGTACATGCACGGGAAGCCCCGCCCGGCTGGCCCGGAGTGCCAGTTGAAGCATCTCCTCCTTATCCACGGTGGCTACACCCAGGTTGGCCGCCTCTCCCTCATAGGGTTGCAACATGTAGGCCGTACGGGATCCCAGGGCGCCATCCATAAAGCATTTCACACCACCGATGCGTAGCCACTCATCGCCGAAGCCGGTTTGCACGCCAGCCTGGATGAAGGAGTCCAGCCGCTGGGCGGGCAGGTTCTGCATGACGCGTAGCCCCAGCTCGCCGGACTGTCTGAGCGCCTGGAACGTGCGGAATGCGAGCGTGTCCTCCGTGTCGTCGATCTCGTGGATACCGGTCAGCCCGGCAGCCCACGCGTGGGACTGGGCCTCCCGAACCGCGGTGATCGCGTCAGCTAGCGTGGGAGATGGTACATGTCGTCGCACCAATTCCACCGCCGTCTCGGAGAGAATGCCCGTAGGCTCCCCGGTGTCCGGATCTCGTACGATGCGCCCGCCGGGCGGATCGGGTGTCTCCGCCGAGACATGGGCTAAGCGCAGGGTCAGCGTGTTCACCCAGACGGAGTGGCCATCCTTGGAATGGAGTAACACCAGGTGTTCGGGGGCAACGGCATCCAGCATCTGTCGAGTGGGCCACGCTGCCCCTGGCCACGCATTACGATCAAACCCACCGCCCAGAATCCAGGTGCCGGGTGGCTGCTGTTGGACACGCTCAGCCACGCGTTCGATCACCTCGTCCGGTGTGGTGGTGTCAGAGAGGTCTAGCTGTCGGCGTCGCAAGGCCCATGAGACGAAGTGGATGTGGGCATCGGTGAAGCCGGGTACGACGGCTCGCCCGTGTAGGTCCACGGTCTGCGTCTCCGGGCCTCGCAGGTTCAATATCTCCTCGTCGGGCCCGACGGCCAGGATGCGATGTTGATATACAGCAACGGCGGTAGCAAATGGCACGGCCGCGTCCATCGTATGCACGCGGCCGTTGAATAGGATGAGATCAGGGTGACATGAGACCATAGGGATCCTCTTTATGCATCTCCGATCAGGCGATCGTATAGCGCCTGCAATTCTTCCTCTGAGTAGAAATAGATGATCAGCCGTCCTCCTCGTCGTGATCGGGAGAGGCTGACCTTGGTGCCTAATGCATCGCGGAACTGAGCCTCCAGTGCTTGGGTCTCCACGGCTAGTGGATCGTCCTCCGGCTCCGCCTCGGACTCCGCGGCCTGAGCGGCTGCCAACATGCGTCGGACCAGCTCCTCTGTCTGGCGGACGGAGTAGCCACGTCGGATGACCAGGTCGAGAGCGGCGACCTGGGAGGCCTCGTCTGGCAGGGCGAGCAACGCCCGGGCGTGTCCTTCCGTGATTTGCTCCGCGTTCAGTGCGTCCTTCACAGGCTGCGAGAGGTTGAGCAAGCGCACCGCATTGGCCACGGCCACCCGGCTCTTCCCTACCTTGGCGGCCACCTGCTCCTGCGTTAACCCGAACTCGTCCATCAACGAGCGGTAAGCAATTGCCTCCTCCAACGGGCTTAGGTCGGCCCGCTGGATGTTCTCCACCAAGGCCCATTCCAACATGGCTTGTGGGGTCGCCTCCCGCACGATGACGGGGACTTCCTCGAGCCCGGCCAGCCGCGCTGCCCTCCAACGGCGTTCTCCGGCGATGATCAGATAGGATACATCGGCGTCCAGGGGCGCGCGGGTGACGATGAGAGGCTGGATGATGCCGTGCTCCCGGATGGATGCGGCCAGCTCAGCGAGATCATCCGCCTTCATGGCATGACGAGGTTGCCGAGGATTTGGGCCGATGGCGTCCACCGGCACGTAGATGACGCCGGGCTCTTTTCCGTTCGCGCGGGCAGGCCCCGCCGCGCTGATGAGAGCGCTTAGTCCCCGGCCAAGACCACGCTTTGACGTGCTCATGTTGCACCTCCCTCTCTGATCTTCTCGTCAGCCACTGGCGATGAGTCTGGAACGCTGGTGTGGAATCGAAGAGAGCGACCAATGATCTCTCGGGTAAGCGCGGCATAGGCCAGCGCCCCAGCAGAACTGGGCGCGTAGGTCAGGATCGGCTCGCCGTAGCTAGGTGCCTCGCCCAACCGCACATTACGGGGGATGACCGTCTCGAACACCTGGCGGGGGAAGTGACGGCGAACCTCTGCCGCCACCTGCTGAGAGAGGTTCGTACGCGCATCATACATGGTCAGTACCAGGCCGGCGATGCGCAAGCCCGGGTTCAGCCGCTCACGAACCAGTTGGATAGTTTGCAACAGCCGGGTCAGCCCCTCTAACGCCAGGTATTCGCACTGCACCGGGATAATCACACCATTTCGTGCGGCGGCTAATCCATTTACTGTTAACAATCCCAGGCTGGGTGGGCTGTCGATCAGGATGAAATCATGATAACGAAGCAAAGGAGTCAATGCCTGGGCTAAGAGCCGTTCTCGCCCGTCGATCTCGACCATTTCGACCTCGGCCCCAGCCAGGGCGGGTGAGGATGGCGCGATCGTCAGGCGCGGGCGCCGTGTGGGTTGGATGACGTTGGCTAGTGGTACGGCACCGATCAGCGCGTCGTAGATAGAATGCGGCAGGTCGTGTACAGATAACCCCAGGCTGCTGGTCGCGTTGGCCTGCGGGTCGATATCCACCAGCAGGACCCGATAGCCGGCCGCGGCCAGATAAGCGCTTACATTGACAGCGGTCGTGGTCTTGCCCACGCCCCCTTTTTGGTTAGCAAACGCGTATATGATAGCCATAGGTACCTGCCGCCGTTGTCCTCTTATGTCGAGTGATGGGCCAGCCAGTCCTCCACCATCTGTCGTGTGGGGATACCAGTGACGCCCGGCGCTTCGACGGAGAAGGACGCCACTACGTTGGCGAAGCGCGCTGCTGCCAGGGGGTCTCCAGTCTCATCTAGCCGAATCAGGAAGGCCGCCGTGAAAACGTCGCCAGCGCCGGTGGGATCCACCTCCTTCGCTGGCCGTGGTGGTATTTTATACGCACGACCGCGCCAGTACACTGTGCAACCGCGTGCGGACTCCGTCAGTACGACGATCTCGGTGTGACGGATGTACATGTCCAACGGTGACCGATCGCCGCCCAGGTCTTCCTCGCTGAGCACGAGCACCCTGGCCGCCCGCAAGACCGTTTGGGCGTTCTCCCACGGCTTAGGGTAGACACGCCCGCTCTCATCGCAGCTCCGCAGCCATCCCTGCGGGACAACACCAACCAGGGAGTTGGAAAAGGCTGCTGCCAGTCTGGGATCTACCTCCTGGGCAATCGGTCCCAGCAATACGATCTTGGGGGCAAGCCAATGAGACGGTATGTCCTCCACGGTGATGGGATCCGCCACCTCACTGATGAACTGGATTCGATGCCCGTCATTGTACACATTACGAAAAGTCGTCGTGCGCGAGGAAGGGCGTATGTGTAGATCGATTCCGTGATACAGCCCGTTCCGGATGATCGAAGGGTCAGCCCTGGTCAGGATCGTTGCCTTACGCCCCATTCGCTGGGCCGTCAACGCTGCATAAGTCGCCGTTCCACCTAATGTGAAGCCATCTGGATGCAGATCTTTGGTGATGTGACCGATGGCGAGAAAGTCCACGAGAATGTTTCCCTCCTATGCCGTTGAATGAGTGCAATTTACGGGGGATGAGTGCTGTCGATGATGGGGTACGATAGTCACTCCACGCAAGGAGCGATTGAATGTCTTGGAAAAGCACATCGACAGCGGCCCCACAGCCGGAGGTATTGTAGCACACCATGCGCGGGGAGGTCAACGTTGTTTTGTCTGGCGACTGTTCACCGTTCCCCCACTAGATCTTATTGGCATCCGGTGAGCGATGTAGACCGAAGACCCGGCGATGGCCCCCGGGAAGAAACCCGGCTTTTCGAAAAGCCGGGTTTCACCAACATTCGGCGGGCGATGTGGATAAAGACGCTAATTGGCTGGCTGGCGATATATTCCTGATGCATCCCGCCATTATCGTGCTTCCCCTAAGGAATCCCTTCAGCTCGTGGGCTTACTGCCAGCCCCAACCTGACTTTGGAAGGGCCCTAACCCCCATTGGCCTGTGACCGTTCACCGCTCCCCTTTCCTCTCCGTGTCCTCCACACACCAAGCAAGCCCAAGAGGGCAGTGCACGTCACGCCGACAACGCTCAACGCCCAACCTTTGCGAAAGGTCTCGGGGACATATCGAAAGGTGACCACATGCTCCCCGGGCGATAGCGCTACCGCCCGAAAGAGGAAGTTCGCTCGCAAGATAGGCACTGGGTACCCATCTACTGTAGCGTGCCACCCCGGGTAGTAGGTATCATTCAGGACAAGGTACCCCGCAGCGGTCAGGTTCGCCTCCACGACAACCTCTTCGGGCCGGTCGACGATGATACGCGCCTTTCCCACGTCCACCGGACCGCTCCGAGGCTCTCCAATGGACAGGATCAGCTCCCGTCGGGGGGTGAAGGACCAATCCGCAAGGGCAGCGATTGCCGCCTCGTCATCCGGGATCACACGCGCCCGGCCGATCACGTAAGCGCGGCCCGGAGAATCCTTAAGCTCATACACCTTCACGTCGCCCGAGTGCACACGGCGCAGCCGGCCATCAGGGGATACAACCAACGCCACGAATTGCCGTGTGCGCTCATCAATCAACGTCACCCCGCGCACGACCCAGTTACCCGCTGAAAGCGTGGAACGCAGAGTGATCGTCACGAGGCGAGCCGCATGAGGCAGGGACAGGATTGCACGGTAGTAGTTCACCCCCCACACATCGTCGTGATAAGCCACACGCGCTGCCGACTGCGAGGCCGTGCCCGGCGCCGTGTCCAACCCGGCGCGCACGTTCAAGCGCACTTTCGATCCGTCCTCGGTTACCAGATCCACCTCACCCACCCGGCTCGTCGGGCGTGGGAAGGGGGGCTCCAGGTAGGAGATGATGCCAATAGCCGTAGCCGAGAACCGCGGCAAGTCATACAAGGTAAAGGATTGTCCCGGGACCAGTGCCACCCGACCTTGCAGGTCGTAATAGACGCCATCGACCCAGGCGTCCCGGACCTTGTCAGTGATCACGTATCGTATCCCCGCCAGGTCAAGCATCCGGCTGGCTGGGACCTCCTGAAGTTGCTCTCGCAGCCGGCCGTCCGGCAGGAGCCGGTCAGGAGTGATGAACAAGGTTTGGAACCAGGTATAGCGGGCCAGGGGGAGCACCCCGCCATCATAGCCATCAATGCTACGAAGATGTAGTAGCAACGGCAGGTTCGGAGCGATGATCTCTTTCAGTTTGGCCGCGACGACGTAGTCCCGGAATCCGGATGCATCCAGATGTCGGGCCAGGACTTGACGCATCTCAGGAAGATCGCCAGGATCGTAACGGACGCTGGACATGGAGAGGAACCGGCCGGGAGAGGCCAGCAGATGAGCCGGGGCGGTGCGTAGCGATGTCACCGCCTGAGGCGCTGACGGATGGTTGAAATCCAGAGGCAACGCGGCGGTCAGCAGTTCCCCACACAATACGAGCAACGCCACAGGCCCCACCAGCGGTCGCAATCGGGCCGGCCAATATTCTCGGGCCAGCAATATAGCTGAGACGATAAACATCCCCATCCATGCGGCGACGGTCGTTCGCCCTGGCCAGTGCTGGGCCAACAGCAACGCGACGAGCACTCCTCCCCCGATCCAGGCCATTGCCCGACGGGCGCGTCCAGCGGCCCACCAGTTCCGGATAGTCACCAGAGATGAGCGCCATCCCAGCTCGCCGGGCCTCACCAACCTGTCCAGCCCCATGCCCGCCAACATCGCCATAGCCAAGGCGTACCATGCCAGCCAGCGCGGTGGCGCCCGAAACAGCCGAAACCCAGGTAAGACTTTATAAAACAACGCATACAGCGGCGTGTATCCCCCCAAGGCCAGTAGCAATCCTCCTACAGCCAGGATGACCAGCGGCGCACGGAAAGGGCGAGACTCTAGCAAGGGGGAGAGCACACCTAATCCCGCCAGGACGATCCCCAGAATGCCCACATAAGCCAGGTATTCCGCGAACACAGGTGTGCCAAAAGCCACTTCCGGCTGCAAAGCATAGGGAGGAAGTAATGCCAGCAGGAATGCGCTGGGCTTAAGGGAGAAAGCCACGGTCTCCAGGAAGCCCAGACCACCCGCACGAATGGATCGGCGGGCCAGCTCCAGCGTGGGCAATAGCTGTACGGCGGAGATGACCACCGCTAAACCCACAGCGACGGCCAGGAGCCACAATCGAACGGCCCACAGGCTGGCCAGTTGTCGCGCCGCAAGTCGATATCGAATCGCCTCCCATAACGGCCCGGATAGAGCGTAGACCACCAGTCCCGCGGTGGAGATGTAGGCTGCCTGGGTGTGGCCGGCCAGCAACTGTATCGCGAGGACGAATGCCAGCCCAGCCAACGCGCTCAGTCTGCTCCCCAAGGCAGGCTCTCGCGCAGCCCGATCCAACAGCAACAGAGCCAGCGGGAACCAAGCCAGCACATTGAGTTGATTGATCTGACCCGCGTGACCGGCCAGATGCCCTCCCAACGCGTAGACGATCGCTGCACCCAGCGCCCCCAGCCGGCCTAACGCCATCCGGCGGCCCAACATGTAAGCGAAGCATCCGGCCAGCCACACATGTAGCACCATCGACCAGATGAGCGCCCTTTCAGGACGCAGCCAGATCAATGGCCAGTTCACAGGGTAGAAGACAGCGGCCTGGGGATTGGCGAGGAAAGGAACTCCCAGAAAAAGATAAGGGTTCCACAACGGCAATCGACCTGCCCGTAACGCCTCGGCGCGATACGCCCAATAAGGGGTGAAATAAGTGAAGGCATCGCCCCGGGCCAGAACTTTGTTGGTGAGGGCAGTCTGGCGGAAAGCCCATACGCTGAGGGCGAAAAGCCCAAGCCCGATCAACAACGGAGTGCCCCACCGGCGCATCTTAGCGGCCATGAGCATCCACCCGTTCGATACGGTACACGAGGAAAGAGGTCGTGCCATCAGCCCGACGCGTTTCAAAACATGGGATCATGGCGATCCCATGCGTCGCCAATGCGACCTCAGCGGCATCGCGCTCGGCCAGATGCCATCCCGGGAAGACGATGTATCGCACGATCTGAGGCGGTCCGCTCGCATCGCGCACGAGCGCCTCTGTCGAATCGTAGTATCGAAAGTTAAAGAGCACATCATACAGATAATAGCGCCAATGCCATCCCAGCCAACGATGATATAGCACTGCCCCCGGCGGCAACTTCGATTTGAGAAAGGCAGCCACTTGATCGATGCCATCGTAAGCGCCATGGTCCGAACCGACGGGGAAACGGCTGGCTGCCGCGCTCAAGGCCGGTCCACTCAACCATGCGGTCAGGGTGAAAACCATGAGCGCCGTGAGGAGGGTATGGGATATCCCTCTCTCACCCCATCGCTTCCACAACGCCAGGATGCCATCCGCTGCGCTCAGCAAAATGCGCGCTCCAATCAGAGCGATGATCGGGACGAGGGGGAGCACGTAGCGATCCCACACCTGGAAGCCGACCACGGTATGAAGAGCGAGATACGCCAGCCCATATCCCGACAGTGTCAGGTCAGCGCGGCCGGCGGGAGCGTCCCGATCGACCCATGCCTGCC
>JAGHDS010000268.1 GCA_021159845.1 Anaerolineae bacterium | reverse complement strand
TGCTGGACGGCGATGGAGGAATTTTACGGCATCGTACCCTGTACCATCATGAGCATGATGAGCAACTCCCTGATCCCCAGCGCCTGCGAGACCGACATCACGGGTGTGATTGGCATGTACGTGCTACAACTGGCCTCTGGCACCCCCAGCGCCATCGTGGATTGGAACAACAACTACGGCGACGATCCGGACAAGGGGGTCATCTTCCACTGCTCCAACCTGCCCAAGCAATTGTTTGAGGGCACGCCCAAGATGGACTACCAGGCGATCATCGCCGGCACCGTCGGCCGGGAGAACACCTACGGCACCGTCGTCGGCCGATTACAGCCGGGACCGATCACATACTGCCGTGTCTCCACCGATGACATCGGCGGAGCGATCCGCGCCTATGCCGGTGAAGGCGCCCTCACGGACGACCCGATCCAGACCTTCGGCGGCTACGGCGTGGTGGAGATCCCCAACTATCAGAAGCTGCTGCGCTACATCTGCGAGAACGGCTTCGAGCACCATGTCGCCATCAACCGATCACAGGTGGCAGACGCAGTGGTCGAGGCCCTGGGGAAGTATATGGGATGGGAGGTATACCATCACCAAGGATAGATGCCCATAGGCGGATAGAGACGCTTGAGGTCACAAAAACGGAGCCCCGGCCTGCATCCCGTGCGATGGCCGGGGCTTTTTTCGATCTCTCCTGGTTACCGCAAGGCAGCCAGGAGCACTCTCATCAAAGTGGGTGGGTGGAGCAGCATATTCGCGTAGGCGGCGTTTGCCATAGGACACGCACACTCTTTATTCGCGATGGAACGGCGCAGCCGCTCCATCCTCTCCCCAAACCAAATGGGAGCGAAGTCATAGCCCGTCTCCCGCAGATTCCCCACCGGCTCCGCTCGGATGCAACATGACCAGACGTCCCCGTTCGGAGCGATGTGCGCGCTGGCCCACCCGGCGTAGCAGTCGATCACCTGCTCGCGTCGATACAGAACCCGTTTCGCCATCTGATAGTACTCGGCCCGGAACGCCTGGGTGATCCGGGTGATCCCACGGGCGGGGCTGCGACGGGCCTGCTCGCTGAGGAAATCGGCGATAGGCGCGTAGTCATCCGGCGAAGGTGTGATCCCCCATCCCACCGTGTCCAACTCGACGCGCTCCTCCGCCACTTCCGTGATGTACGAATCCGGCTCCAGAGATTGCAATTCCTCGTAGATCTGCCGGAATCGCTGGATATTAAATCGAGAGATCACGGTGTGGATGGTGAGGACCAGGTTACGGCGTCGTTGTTGCAACTCCTTCAATCGCCGCCACGTCTCCATCGCGCGCCGCCAGCTTCCTGGCACGCCGCGGATGTCGTCGTGTTCTTCCCCTATACCATCCAGGCTCAGGTTGATGCCGATCTCCGCTCTGGGAGCGCCTCGGCATATGCGATCCGTTTTCTCGATGATGCGGTCGCTGAGCAGGCCGTTTGTAGGGATGGTAATGTAGGCGGGCTGGCATTCCTGGTACGCCGAGATGACCAGGTCGTCCAGGTCGGAGCGGAGGAACGGCTCCCCGCCGGTGAAGGTGATGTACACGGGGGAGTGGCCCAGGTGGTGGAAAACCTGCTGCCACTCCTCGACGGTCATGTCATCGCTGGGCTTGCGCCACACGTCGCAGGTTCGACACCTGGAATTGCAACGAAAGGAGACGCTGACGACGATGGAGAAGGGATACATGCGCGGCCATCCGAATCGCCGGAAGGCCCAATAGCCTGGTAGCCGGGCGGCCAGTTGTAGTAAAGACATCACGCCTCATCCCACCCGTCGAGCCGCTTTTCCACTCCATTCGGGCTGAGGCGGTGTGGCCGACGTCGGCCGCTTACGCTCACGGAAGAAGAACCGCACGGCGTCCTGGAGGCGCTCCGGCGCGTGTCGCCACGTGTCCCATTTCGCCAGCCGACGGGCCAGCCGGCTTGGGCGCAGGTAAAAGCGCCGGTACGCCTCGTGCCACTTGCGCTCCACCAGCTCAGCGGTCAAGTCGCCCAGCTGGAAATGGGCTTTGTCATCCTGGATAGCCAGATCGCTCCAGTCGCGGGAGAAGATCTCGGCGCCCTCTTCTTCCAACATCTCCCACAGCCGGGTGCCAGGGTATGGCGACACGATCATGAAGTGAGCCAGGTCCGGCTCCAGCTCCAGCGCGAAGCGGATCGTCTTCTCCATCGTCTCCTCGGTCTCGTGCGGCATACCGAAGATAAAGAAGCCCATCGTCTCCAGCCCGGCCGCCTTCGCGTCCCGGAACGCCTGGCGCACCTGATCCAGCGTCTGTCCCTTGCGGATGACCTTGTTCAGTATCTCCTGGTCGCCGGACTCCACTCCGAAGCCGACGCGTTTCGCCCCGGCCGCCTTCATCAACTGGAACAGCTCCAGGTCTGTGAAGTTGACCTTCATGCCGTGAATTGTGATCCAGGGTACGGTGTTCAGTCCCTCCTCGATGAGGCGCCGACAAAGCTCCTTGGCTCGCTTGATGTCGCGATTCCAGATATCGTCCGTGACACCGATCTCGGTAGCCTTCAGGTCCTCTACCAGCCATCGCCACTCCGCGATGACATTCTCGACGGAGCGGGCGCGCCAGGTATCCCCGGTGACGGGTTTCGAGCAGAAGGTACACTTGAACGGGCACCCCCGGCTGGTGACGATGGTGTACGAGCGTGAGTGGGGGATCAGCCCGTCGGTGAGCGGCTGTAGATTGGTGTACCGCTCGATTTTGAACATGTCGTGGGCGGGGAAGGGGATGCTGTCCAGGTCCTCTCGAAGCGGCCGGTTGGGATTGTGAACTACGTGTCCGCCGTTCCCGTCTTTCTGACGATAGGACAGTCCCAGGATCTCCGACCATGCCTTGTGCTCGAAGACGCGCGGGGACAGGCTGGATTTCTGTACCCCGGCGTCCAGCTCCAACGCCTGCATGATCTCGACGATGGCAGCTTCCCCCTCACCGCGAACGACCAGGTCCACCTCCGGCCGATGTATGGACTCGTTCGGTTCGATAGTGAGGTGAGGGCCGCCCAGGATCGTCACCGCGCCGGTGGATTTGGCGACCCGCGCCGCCTCCCAGGCCTCCTTGATGAGAGGTGTGGGAGACGAGATGCCGACGACGTCGTAGCGGCCACGTCGCATGACATCGCTCAGCGGCTCCTCCTCCACGGCCGCGTCGTATAATTCCACATCGTAGCCGGCGGCGCGCAGCGCGCCGGCCAGGTAACCCAACCCCATGTGGATGTGTTGGCGCGAGTTCCAAAGTTTAGATTCCGGACTGGCCAGTAGGATCCTCATATCATCCCCCCGCGCTAATGAGCGCTGAGCTTACCAGAGGCGGCGGATGGGTTCATCGGCCCTGTCGTCTCCTCTCTATAGATGCCCAGTATCTTGCGTATCTTGCGCGCGTAGCGGGCCGGATCCCCGTATTTCTCCACAAAGGCTCGGACACCGCGCCGTAACCGGTTCTTGAACTTGCGCTTCTGCGAGTAATCGCGCGCCCAGATCAGGAACTCGTAGTCCTGTCCCTTGATCTTCGGCTCCGTGGGGTTGCGCCGATAGGAGTTGTAGTCAGTGATCAGGCTCAGGTCGTGTTCGATGCAATAGTCATACAGATCGGTCCCCGGGTGCGGTGTATAGAAGGCCGGGCTGTAGTAGTCCGGGTCGATCTCCCGGATCATGCGGACGGTATCCATCACCTCTTCTTTAGTCTCGGTGGGAATGCCCAGCATATAATTGGCCCAGATCACCAGGCCGTTCTTGCGACAAAT
>JAGHDS010000170.1 GCA_021159845.1 Anaerolineae bacterium | reverse complement strand
GTGTAGGATACCTGCGTCTTGTTGACCGGGACGTCGTCGAGTTGAACAACCTGCATCGACAGCCGCTATTTGACGAGGAGGATGTGGCCCAGTCGCTGCCCAAGGCGATCGCTGCCGCCCGCAGGCTACGCCAGGTCAACAGTGAGATCGCCATCGAGGGTATCGTGGCCGATGTAAGGCCCAGCAACGTACTCGCTCTCATCCGGGATGTAGACCTGGTCATGGATGGGACGGACAACATGGAGACTCGCTACGTCCTGAATGACGCTTGTGTCCAGATGGGCAAACCGTGGATCTACACAGGCGTTGTCGCATCCCATGGAGTCACTATGACGATTATACCCCACAAGACGGCCTGTCTTCGTTGTGTGATGCCGAACCCGCCGTCGCCGGGGAGCCTGGCCACATGCGATACGACTGGCGTACTCGGCCCGGTCGTGGCCGTGGTTGCCTCTATCGCCGCTGGCGAGGCGCTGAAGTGGTTGGCGAGGATGGGACAGGTCAACCGAGACATGCTGTATTTCGACCTGATGGATAACCGACTGGAACGCTTTGAGACCGGCGGACCTCGCCCGGACTGCCCGACTTGTGGGCGGGGCGATTATGCATTTCTCAACGCGGGGGTGGGTATGCGATCTGTGACGTTGTGTGGCAATGATGCGGTACAGGTGTCCGCAGCAGATGGCTCCACTTTGGATTTGGCCCGGTTAGCTCGCTCATTGGAGAAAGTGGGACAGGTGCGGGTGACCCCCTATGTGTTGCGGGCTAAACTGGAGGGTTATGAGTTCACCATCTTCCCCGATGGACGGGCCCTCATTAAGGGAACGGGTGATCCCGCTGTGGCGCGAGCATTATACGCTCGTTACATTGGTCATTAAGCCTTGGACGCGGCGAGCCCCCGAGGCTATGGAGCCCCAGGAGCTCGCCTTTTGACCCCTTGAGGTTATTCGAAGATCCAGCGATCCGTGTCTCGCTCGTAGTCCGCGAGTTCCTCTGGCGCGAACCAGAGGGCGATCTCCGCCTGGGCCGTCTCCGGCCCGTCCGAGCCGTGCACCAGATTGCGTCCGATCTCCAGCGCGTAGTCCGCGCGGATGGTGCCGGGAGCCGCGTTCGCCGGATTGGTGGCTCCCATCGTGGCCCGGGTGATCTCGATGGCGTTCGTCCCCTCTAAGACCATAGCTACCACGGGCCCCGACGTGATGTAACGGATCAACCCCTCGAAGAAAGGCTTGCCTTTATGCACCGCGTAATGCTTATGAGCCAGCTCCTCGCTGACTTGCACCAGCTTCAGCCCGACGATCTTCAGACCACGACGTTCTAACCGCTCAATGATGGTACCAACCAGCCCGCGTTGGACTCCGTCAGGCTTGATGAGCACCAGAGTGCGTTCCACGTTGTGCCTCCTTGTTCGTTGGTATTTCTGCTCTGCATGTGCGGCGGGATTATGCGCTGTTCAATGCTGAAAGTCAAGGTTTCATACCAGGCGTCCAGCTGCGCTGCTATCTGCCTTATCCTCAGGATAGGTGGTGAATCTTCCTGACATCGCGTAGCAAATCGTCCACTGGCTGCTCCGGCCACTCCGCTGGGCCCAGGGGGTCGCTGATGGGTGACTGAGGATCCTCTAATAGCCGGAGCGTGGCCAGCACACCGTAGCCCAGCGCCTGAGCATGATATCCACCCTCTAGCATGACGACCAATCTACCCCGGCTCCACAGATTGGCCAACTCGATCAGGTGCCGGACCAGAGCGGCGTAGCCCCGAATGGAGAGCAACATCTGGGCGATCGGCTCTGCCCAATGGGCATCATAGCCGATCGAGACGAGGACGAGCTGCGGTCGGTATCGTTCCGCGACAGGCACCAGCACCTCGTCGAATGCCCGGCGATATCCCTCATCTCCGACGTGGTACGGGAAGGGAATGTTCACCGTATACCCCTTTCCGGGCCCTTCGCCGATCTCATTCCGTTGTCCGGTGCCAGGGTAGAAGGGGTATTGATGCGTGGAGAAGTAGAGCACGCCTGGATCGCTGTAGAAGATCTCCTGTGTGCCGTTCCCGTGATGGGCATCAATATCGACGATGAGGATACGATCCACCTGGTGTCTCGCTCGCGCGAACCGGGCAGCGATGGCAACATTGTTGAAGATGCAAAACCCCATTCCCTGCCACGGGAGCGCGTGGTGTCCCGGTGGGCGGATCAGCGCGAAGCCGTTGCGGACCCGACCGGATAGCACGGCATCGGTCAGATTGACGACTCCCCCGGCCGCTGTGATGGCGGCTTCGTATGTACCTGGCCGGATATAGGTGTCCGCATCCAGATACCCACCGCCTTCCTCGGCGCGTCGTTTCACCAGCCGGATGTACTCACGATCGTGGACGCTGGCGATTTGCTCCACGTCAAGTGGGGTAGCCTCGATTGAGCGGAGTCGCTCCAGGATGCCATCCTGACGAAGTACCTGGTTGATGGCCGCGATGCGTTGCGGGCTTTCTGGGTGGCCGGGGAGCTCGTGTCGTCTCTCCGGCGGGTTGTAGGTGTAGGCCGTCGCTGCCGGCAATGTGCCTTTATCCTGAGTACGTCCATTCTTCCCCATCATTGACCTCACACAGGGACTCAATTGCCCACGAGTCTCACCTGGAACCCCTGCTCGCGCAAGAGCCGTTTAATGTGCTGACGATGGTCGCCCTGTACCTCGATGATGCTTCCCTTAACCGTACCGCCTGCTCCACAGGCACGGCGCAGCGTTTTTCCCAGCGCATTCATCTCTGCTGGCGTCAGGCGCAGCCCGGAGATGAGGGTGACGACCTTGCCGCGTCGGCCTTTACGGTCCAGCGCGATGCGCGCCGTCTGCTGGTGCGGGGGTGGTGACTCGACCTGTGGTTCCGGGGATGAGGTCGACTCGGGGTCGGTCGAGTAGACTACGCGACGGCCAGGTTGGCGTGCTTTCATCTTCTCCTCTTGTAGGACAGGCTGGTCACCAGGATTCAGGATGGCATGTCATCGAAGCTTCTCCCGTCGTAGCGCGTGTAGCGCTCTACGGCCCACATGAAGCAGCGCAACCGATCGAAAGTCGTGCCAGCGGGTACACTCCCGGCCGTTGTGACCACCAGGCCACCGTTGCGCCCCACCGCGTCGAAATCGCGACGCACCTCCCCGATGATCGCCTCATAAGGAGCGTTGCGTAGCGTCATGGGTGCGACTTGTCCGTGGATGCAGGTGTTGGGCATGTGTTTGCGGATGTCGATGGCGCGCACGGTGGGACCGAAATTTACGGCGGAAAGGTGGAAGCGTGCCAGGATGGGCAGCAGGTGATCCATCGCGCTGTCGGAATGTTGATAGCGCCAGTCGTCAGGTTCTGGCGCAAGGTGGTCAAAGACATATTGCAGTACGGGGGCGCAAAATCGCTCGTAAAGGCCAGGCGACAGCAGGGCACAGTTATCATCGAGAAAGCCATAGCCGCGTGGTGTGACCCCCTTAGCCTTGGCTATGACATGGGCGTACTCGACCAATTTCTGGGCCAGGAGCTCGTGGAATCGCTGCATCTCAGCCGGGTGGTCGATTAAGAAGTACAGATAGCGCTCCGTCCCACAGACCGAGGTGCCGACGGTGGCGGGCCCCCGGCTATACATGGGCCGTGGCGGTTTCCCTGCTTCCGGTGGGGCCGCGTCGGGGAAATCCGGTATGCCGTCTTGGAAGACGAAGTCGGCCAGATCCATGTGTTCCACCTGATCCATAATCCGCACCAGGTCCTCGATCGTGCGGACGGACGGCTCCAGCCAGGGCGTCCCTCCTTCTCGCAACTCCTGGTGAGAGCCGAAGACCTCCTCGATGCGTTTGGGCGGTGGCCAGGCAATCGCCTCTGGGAACGGACGGATGCCGATTTCTCGCTCGCATCGATCATTGCAACGACGGTTCATCTCCAATCGGTAATCGAGGTCCTCATAGTATCGCACTGTCGACGGTACTTCCATCTCATCCAGAAGCCAATGGTCATCTACCGAGATAATGATGGCCGCTCGGGGCTTATCGGTGGAAAAGCAATCGGCTAAGCAGAGAGCGTTCTCCTCCCAAAAGCGCCCCAAGTCCAGTTCGAAGCCCCGGGGCGCGGCCTGCGCCTCCTCGAAACGTGCAGAATCTGGGCAACTATGAACGGTGTCCATTTACCCCTTCCCCCCTCGAACACTGTGCCTGAGGATTGATCAAAGCACCCTACAACTCATAGGCCTATCGCTACAAAGAGCACTTTTTGCAACGAGGCAATCTCCCAATAGGAGATTGCCTCGCCTCTCCCGAAATGACACGCTCTAACATTCCCCTCGAGCGAACCCCGAGGATGTTACCGCATCTCCTGGCCGCCGGTGACGTTGATCGCCTGCCCGGTCATGTAGGAAGCCTGATCAGAGGCCAGGAAGACGACCACATTGCTCACGTCGTCATACGTACACGCCCGCCCCAGTGGTACCTGTTCCTCGTATCGTCGGCGCACCTCCTCTGGAGTGATGCCCCACCGTTTGGCGTACTGCTCGTACAAGCTCTCCCGCCACAAAGGGGAATCCAACAGGTTGCCGGGACAGACGGCGTTCACACGCACGTTATACGGCGCCAGCTCCAGCGCGATGCTTTGGGTCAGCCCTATGCCGCCGAACTTGGACGAGGCGTAGGCGGAATTGCGAAAGCTGCCCTTTTTGCCCGACTTGGAGTTGATCTGGATGATGACGCCGCTTCGTTGCTCTTTCATGACACGAGCGGCCGCGCGGGCGGAGAGGAAATACCCCACCAGGTTGACCTCGATCACTTTACGCCAGTGGGCTACCGGTATCTCAGTCAGCTCCCCGGAGATCACAATACCCGCGTTTGCCACGAGGATGTCCAGACGACCGAAGACTTCCACCGCCTTGGCGACCACGGCCTCCGTCTGCTCATCCGAGGTGACATCGCAGTACATCGGGAGCGTGCGGCGCCCTGTCTCCTGTGCGATGGCGGCGGCCGCGGCCTCCACCCCTTCTTGATTAATATCCGTCATGATGACGTGGGCGCCTTCCTGGGCCAGGCGGCGGCTGATAGCCTCACCCAGCCCGCGGGCGGCCCCGGTCACCCAGGCGATGCGGTCCAACAACACACCTTCGCAGCTCATGGTAACAGCGCCTCCAGAAAAGCTGCTTCCGCCTCCCGCGTCCAGGTTCGACCGTCATCCTCCAGGCACTTCGCGACCTCCGGTAGCCTCTCACGCAGCTCGCTCAACGGCATCAGCGGGAAGTTCACAAGCTGCGGATAGACGACGATCTTCCCGGGGAACCGGCCGCTGGCCACGGCTTGCAACCCTTCCTTGGCAGCACGTAGCCCCGCTACGGCAGCCACGGAACCATTGGGGCTGAGCTGACCGCTGGCTGCCTTCTCCATAACCCGGCGCATATCGGCAATGGTCGAGCCGCTGGAGCCAACATAGCGTACCCCACGTTGGATGATGGCATTAACATCCAGCCGGGCCGTCGTCCCCCGTGGCAACCCGGCGAACAGGTTAATGACAGCCCCGTCGGCCGCGAGCGCCGTGATGTCGGTCAGCCCCTCTGCTGAGGCGGCACAGATGATCAAGTCGTCGAATCCATGCCCTTGGGTGACCGTTCGCATGTCCTCGGTAAAAGCTTCCGGCGTGTAATTTCCCTGAGAGCGAGTGTGTAGCTCGACGCCCTGGCTCCGCGCCAGATTGGCGAACTTCGCCGCCAGATCATGGATGCGTGGTGAGCGCCAGTTCGTCGCCACAATGAGTCGGGGATGATCTTCAAGCTGAAGCGCCCTCTGGACGTGCATATGTCCCATAGGCCCTGCGGCTCCCACGACGAGTTCGTAACCATCCGGCTTCAGCTCCGAACGGATGGGAAGATACGATGCGGCGATGTCCAGACCCGGCGAGCCCACGAATGTGATGTGATCGTAATGCAGCCTGCCCACATCAAGCGCCACTGGCCGCGCGATGGGCTGGGTGGACACGATGTTCAATATCCCGCCGCGGGCCAGATGCTGACCTGCCGCCTCAATCGCTTCCGGCGCGATTGGGCCTAGAACGACGATGTCATCGAACCCGGCATCCCCGGCCTGTTCACGAATGCGATCGTATTCCGCCGGTGAGGCTCCGTCCAACGTGATGATCTCGACGCCGAGCGCCTTCGCCTTGGCCGTCAGCTCATCTCGGAGCGATGC
>JAGHDS010000389.1 GCA_021159845.1 Anaerolineae bacterium | reverse complement strand
CCCTTGCGCTGGCGCGGCCTGCCAATCCGTGAGTTGCGAGCGTCCCAGCTCATCGCGTGCCCAGCCGCCGTCCACGCGCACCCATGAGGCTCCGCCGTCCACGGTGCGCCACAGCCCGGGACCTGCCTCTGCGTAAATCAATGTCAGCCCTTCGCTACCCTCTGCCTGGATTCGGGCGACCTGGTATCCGCGCAGTCCCAGCATCTGCCAACCGGCAGCGCTGTTCCGCATCGCCCAAGGCCACGCCAAAAGAGGAAGCAGGAATACAGCTATGCCGATCGCCAGATGGCGGAGCGGCGCGTCCAGTATGTCCCAGGATCTCAAGTGTCTCATGGCTAGCGCAGGGGAGTAGGTGTGGGCACCGGCGTTGGCGTCGGCCGGGGGCGATGGTGCTTTTTCTCCGGTGGAGGCGGCGGTGGCACCGGGGTTGCCGTAGGTGTAGGTGTAGGCGTTGGCGTCGGGGTTGGTGGCAACACCAGCGCTTCCGGCACCGCTGCCACAGGTACGTTCAGTCCCACCAGGCGCGAGCTAACCCATCCTTCCCGTTCGTCGTGCACACAGCAGATGAGCAGCCAGTCGCCTACGGGCGTGCGGGCGATGATGTGGAGCACGTCGTTCTGCCGTACCTGGCCGATCACGTCAAACTCGGTGCCGGGGCCCGCGCGCACGTTGAGCACCGGGACCCGGACTACCGCGACGGGGGTTGGTGTGGGGGTGGGCGTCGCGGTGGCAATGGCCAACTCGACGGCTTTCAATCCGGCCTCGGCCGGGCTGCGATCCGAAACGTTAAGAGCTAATGCCTCCTCAAATATCTTGCGCGCTTGCTCTGGGTTGCCTCGTGCCAGCTCCTGCTCTCCGATCTTGATCAGGGTCTTGAACAAGAGCTCCGTCGCTCGACCGTTAGCATAGTCGGGGTTCTCCGCGAGCAGAGCCCTTAGGCGCTCTCTCGCCTCGGCGAAGTTGCCCCGTTCGAAGGCCAATTGCGCGGCTAGGTAGATCGAGCTGAGGCGGCGTGCTTCGGATGCCTGGACGTTGCGCGGGTGGATGCGCAATGCGCTCCCGAAGCGCTCGATCGCCTCACGGGTTGCCTCGCTGTCGGCGCCCGGCCGCGAGATCAACGCCTGGCCGTCGTTCAGGTAGCAGACGAAGAGGAACTCCTGTACCGCGTCGCGGCGGAATCCGGGATCCTGTTGCTCTATCTGCTCGAATCGAGCCAGTGCGCCTGCCCAATCGCCCAGATCATACAGGCGCACCCCTTCGGCATATAGGCGATCCAATTCCTGTCGGCGGGCCACGAACGCTGCCTGCTGGGCGGCGTCCGCGTAGTTGGGGTCTACGGCCAGGATAGCCGATAGATGCGCGGCCGCGGCATCCCAGTCCCCTGCTGTAATGGCCGCCATAGCCTGCCGATACCGATCGGCCAGGGTCTTGAGTTGCTCGGCGCGGGCCAGCCCGGCCTGGGCTTCCGGGTCGTCCGGGGCCAGCGCAACGAGCTCTTTGAAGGCTTCTAAAGCGCCCTCGTAATCACCCAGCGCCAGGCGGGATTGCCCACGGTTGTATAGCTCCTGAAGTTGTGCTTGCCTGCCTCCTCCCACCCAGCCGGACAGCCGCCCCTGTGACCAGGCGACCCCTAGTACCGCAATAGCCGCGACCAGAAGAATGGCCAGCAGGCGGAATAGCCAGCGTGGCCGTGATGGAGATGTTCCTCCCTCGGCGAGGGGGTACGAGGGCTCCGCTGTCTCTGACTCCAACGATTCCAGTTGGATGAACCATCGAACCTCATCCAGGAGTGGGGCTAACCCCTGGCGGTCGGGCTGGATTTCACGCAGGCGGGTGAAGTATTCCAAAGCCATACGCCATTCGCGCCGTTGATAATGTGCCATCCCGCGCTGGTAAAGGAAATCGGGCAAGTTCTGTGCCTCTAAAGCCGCTTGGCGCGCGTGGACGGCACCGTCCGCATCTTCTCGTCGCGAGGGCGCGGGGTGCGATTCTAATGGCTCCTCTGGGAAGCCCGCCTGCAGTGCAGGATCCTGGTCAGGCATCGATGCGCTAAACCTCAAAGTCGCAAGAGATCGTCAACGTATGTCCCCTTCCGGCCGAAGCGGGGCAGGATGGGAGATGGACTCCGTTTGAACCGGTGGTGATGTTCCCCCGCCGCCCACCAATGGGAGGTAGCAGTGGGGGCTCTTGCCCCAACTCCGTACCTCCACGTCATCTACGAACGTCCACGTATTCAACAGGTTATCCCAGCGATTGTAGTTGCTCAGCCGGATGGTGATCGTGTGGCCGGCGAAGCGTCGGAGATCGATCGTGGCGAACTTCCAGCCCAGGTCTTTCAACTGGCCATACTCCTGTGTTGGGTTTCCATCCCGGAGTACCAGATACTCCTCGTCGCCATCCACGATCGTCACTTCGAAAGTGTCGTAGTAGCGCTTCCGGTTTTCGCTGTACATGACGTCGTAGGTAAATATATGATACCACAAAGATAGATGAGGTTGCGACCCCATAGTGAGCGACGGCACGGTGATCGTCTGCGAGATGACGGCCGCGCCGACCGGCACACACCCGGGCGGCTCCGTGCATCCTGGATTGATGGGCGTCACCGTGCGCTCGTAGTCCGGTGTTCCCAAGCGCACCGCGTTGCTGACACGCCCGGATGGTCCTTCGACGGGCAGCACGGCTCGCTCCAACAGCCCGCCCGACTCCCAGCCAGTGAACAATGCCCCGAAATCCCCGTTCGTTACACTATCGACGATCACCCACTTGGGTGACGAATAGGCCGATACATGGCCGGCCGCGTCCCGCGCCCGAACACGGAAGCCATACAGGTATCCCTGCGTTCCGTGGAAATCGGCTGAGGTCTCCGTGGTTCCCGATAGCCAATCATTCCACACGCCATCCAGACCCTGGCGCCATTGCACATCGTAGGTGGTCAGACCCGATCCTCCACCCGGGTCCCAGCCCGTCCACGAGACGGTGAAGTCGGGTATGAAGGTGTGGGCGTCCGGCCCCGTTATCCGGGCTACCGGAGGTTGCCGATCCACGCGCACCTGGACCTCTCGGACCGGCTCGCGGTTGCCTGCCACGTCCTCCGCATACACACGGAGGATATACACTCCATCTTCCCTCAATGTGAAGGCGGTGTCCGTTACCCAGGCTCCAGAGTTGATCTGGTGGTAGATCGCCGCCACGCCGGACGTGCTGTCATCGGCGGACAGGTGCACAGTCACTGGGGAGACGAACCAGCCACCTGGCCCCTTTATCCCATCGAAGGTGATAAAAGATGTCGGCGGTGTGCCATCGTACCAGAAGGCGTGGGGGAGCAGCACGGCTGTGCTCGGGTCGTCGTTCCCGGCGACGTCCCGCAGCCAGACGTATACGTCGTACTGTCCTTCGGCTGGTACCCGGATATGGTGGACCTCACCGCTGCCCGTGAAGAACTCTCCATCACCCGGGAATTGGGGTGGTGTCCCGAGGCGCACGTAGGCTCCCGCTATGCCGGACAGGTCCAGCGGATTGCGCCAGGACAGCGAGAAGTCGTTGGCAGTGGACCAGCCATGAGGGGCATAATCCAGGGCCAGCGGTGCCGTCGGCGGATCGGGGTCGATTCGGATGGTAGACGTGCGAGTGATCTCCTCGTTGCCCGCCGTGTCCAGCGAACGGTAGGCGAGGATATGCGTGCCCGGCTGCGATATGGTGTAGGTTAGTCGGGTATCCCACGGGCCGTTATCCAGCTTGCTGAGCGTTTGGGCTACCCCGGAGAGGAGGTCGATGGGGGTAAGCGTGGCCGTCACGGGGCCGCGGAACCAGTCGAATAGACCGCGGATGCCGTCCAGGGATAGCAGCGTCGTTG
>JAGHDS010000416.1 GCA_021159845.1 Anaerolineae bacterium | reverse complement strand
TTAGTAGCCCTGGCATCGGAGGAAGCATTAGGTGCCCTGATCGAGGCCTTGGGAGATTCATCCCCGCTGCGACGAGCGGCCGCTGCCGAGGCGCTGGGCTGGTCGCAGTGGAATGAAGCGCTCCCCGCGTTGGCCAATGCCCTATCCGATGAGGACGCTGGCGTGCGTGTGGCGGCTGCGCTGGCAATCGGTCGGCTGGGGACGGCGGAAGGAGTACCGCTTCTCGCAGCCCGACTGGAACAGGAGCCTCTGCCAGGTGTGCGTTGGGCTGTCGTCCGGGCGCTGGGGATGATCGGCACCCTAGCAGCCGCCGAGCCGCTGGCATCCTGCTTGGCGCGAGAGGAGGAGCCTGCCCTCGTGAGGCGTAACGCGGCGTGGGCGCTCGGCCGGCTGGCCTGGGATCAAGGAGTCGTCGAAGGACTCCTCGCCGCCCTAGATGATGCCGATCCCCTGGTGCGTTGGCACGCGTGTTCAGGACTGGAGGCCGTCGTTCAAACGCTCGAACACGTCGAGGAGACAGATCAAGCCTTACTGGACGCGATCCAGGAAGCGCTGGCCCGTCTAGAAGCGGATGAAGCAAGGGCGGAGGCCGAATCAGTCGGTGAGGCAGCGACTCGGGCTTTGGAGCAAGTCCGGGCTGCCGCGCGCGCCCGGCGTGGCCGACGCTTGAAACCCGCTTGATGATCCCGAGAAATTACGGAGGCGTAGAGTTGGCGCATCGCAAGATCAAAGTAGGACGAGTCACCGTTCATATAGTGGATGATGGTCAAGTGTGGACGGATGCAGGCGGACTGTTCGGGTTGGTACCTAAGCGGTTGTGGAGTCGCTTCGTGACGGCCGATGCGGAGAACCGGCTTCCGACCGCTTTGCGCTGTCTCGTGATCGAGTCGCAGGGACAACGTATCCTGGTGGATACCGGCTACGGTGACAAGATGACCCCGCGGGTGAGGGAGATCCTTGGGCTGGGTCCAGATCAGCGGGATCGGTTGCTGCATTCGCTGGCCGAGGCGGGGTTCGGCCCAGAGGATATCGACATCGTGCTGAATACGCATTTACATGCCGACCACTGCGGCGGCAACACCCGGCCGAGTGAGGGGCCGGATTCGCCGCTCGTGCCGCCCTTTCCACGGGCGACCTACTGGGTACAGAGGTGGGAGTTGGCCGATGCCAGCTTCCCCGATGAGCGCACCCGAGGGACCTATTTCTCGGAGAATTTCCAGCCCCTGGCTCAGGCGGGCCAGCTTCGCGTCGTCGACGGCGATGTATGGCTGACGGATGAGGTGCGCGCGTGGGTGACGCCAGGACATACGCGTTCCCACCAATGTGTGGTGATCGAGAGCGAGGGGGAGTCGGCAATCTTCCTCGGGGACGCGGTCCCCTGGGCGATCCTGTTGGAGCGGCTGGCGTGGGTACCCGCGTACGATGTTGAGCCACTGGTGAGTATCCGGACCAAGAAGCAGATCATCGCCTGGGCAACGCATTACCACGCCCGGCTGATCTTTCAGCACGACCCCGAAGTAGACGTGGGGACCCTGGTCGCGTCCGATGGGAAGTGGATAGTCCGCCACCTGCCCGAGTGACCGGGGCGCAAGGCAAAGGCGAATAGAGGAAAAGCGCAAGCGGGAATATCCCGCTTTCATTTTATTTCATCCCGATTAGCCCACCAGATTACCGCTATCCCGATCGCCGCGAGCAGCGCCAGGGCGATCAGTTTGTAGATGCGCGGCCCGATGACGAGGGCTAGCACCCCAAACCCGGCCGAGAACGCGTAGTAGCCGAGTACGATAGCACGTTGGGTGACGCCTCGGTCGGCCAGGCGGAAGTGTAAGTGGTCCCGGGCTCCCTGGGTAGGACGCTGCCCGCGTCGCCAGCGGCGCCAGATCAACCACGCCACGTCCAGGATCGGGAGCCCCATGACGAGCAGCACGGTTGCCACTTTGGCACCTGCTATGATCCCCAACGCGGCTAGCGCAAACCCTAACACATACGAGCCGGAGCTCCCCATGAAGATGCGCGCGGGGTGAAAGTTGAAGGGGAGGAACCCCAAGGTAGCTCCCAGCAGAGCAAGGGGTTGCAATACCACGCTGTATTGCCCCTGGCGATACATGTGCAGGGCCAACAGGGCACACAAAATAGCCGCGACGCCAGCTGCCAGCCCATCCAGCCCGTCCAGCCAGTTCACCGTGTTCATCATCCCCGTGAACCAGAAGATGGTGAGTACCCAGACGATCGGGGCAGGGAAGCCGCGCGCGCCGAAGAAAAGCTGGTTGGTGAGAGGATTATTCACATGCTTGATGTGGATGACGAAGGCGATAGCGATCAGGCTTGCCACGAACTGAACGCCGAACTGGGCTGTCGGGCTGAGATCGCGTCGATCGTCGATGAGCCCGGCCACGAAGACGAAGGTGGTTCCCAGGATCAGACCGGTCAGCCGGGTGATCTCCTTGGGGTCCAGGCGAGGAGGAAGCCAGCCTGTGGGCAAAGCCAGCGAAACCAGGATGGCCCCCATGAACGCGCCGTACAGCGCGACACCACCCAGGCGCGGGATTGTCCCCTGATGTTGGCGACGCCCGCCGGGCTGGTCCACGATGCCCAGGCGATACCCTACCCGACCTGCCAGCGGTGATAGGAAAATGGCCAACAACAGGGCGACAGCGAACACGATGACGTAGGCTGGGTATATCACTCAGGCTCCCTCCGCCGCTCGCGCTCCCACATCCAAGACCGGGGGTGACGCGAGTCTCACGTCCCCATTGTACACGGTCTTCGCTTTCCGTACCAGCCCCGCCCTACGCCAGTCAACTCGCTCGCTCCTTCGGAGAGGCCAGGACTTTACCCGATTTCCCCTCATCAAGCTCCCGCCCTGACGATGACTCGATCGTGCCGGACTTCACCCCGAAAGATGAACAGTCGCCATGAGCGGCGGCACACCGCATAACGATGAAAATGGACGGTCGATGCCGATGAGCATAAGGACGCAGATGAAGCTGATGCGCGCAGATCTTCGCTGATCATTCTGATTTTACCTTATTATCTGCGTAGATCGGCTTCTCCTGCGTCATCAGCGTTCACCCATTCTATTTACGGAATAGCCACTTTAGCCCAACGTGGTGAAGAAATGAGCTGCTTGTGGTAGAATGTAGGTAAAGCCGAGGGTATGGTGCATTGAGCATAGCAAGGAGGCCTGATGAGAAGATGGAGCGAGGCGTCTATCGCGGATCGGTTGGGCATGGCAACGTTGGCTGCCACGGGCGGCATATTCGCTGGGGCGTGGTTCACCAGCGGCAGGCTTATCCGGCGTCGGCCACCTGATCCGGCCGTGAGCCCGGACGCCTACGGCCTGGAAGCGGAAGTCGTGCGCTTCCCCAGTCGGGACGGGCTGCTCCTGGGAGGATACTGGATCCCAGCCCGCCGCCCGCGGGGGACGGTGATCATGCTGCCTGGCCACAATGGGAGCCTGGACCCGGACTTGATCCATGTGCCCGCTCTGGTGCGTCATGGGTACAACGTGCTTATCTTCGACTTCCGGGGACACGGCCGGAGCCAGGGGAATGCCGTCTCCTGGGGATGTTACGAGCGGCTGGACTTGCTCGGAGCGCTGGACTTCCTCAGAAGGCGAGATGTCGATCGCGTGGGAGTGTGGGGCTTTTCGATGGGAGCAGCCGTGGCAATCCGCACGGCACCGGAAACAGATGGCATCGCCGCCATCGTCAGCGATGGGTGTTACGCAGACCTGCTCAGCGCGGGGTGTGGTTGGATGGCCCAGCGTGGGCTGCGCGGTCCAGCTGTGAAGCTGTTCGGGCGTTTGGTTCTGAGAATGGCCGAATGGCGCCTGGGGTGCTCGCTCCGAGACGCCTCCCCGATCCGATGGGTGGGCAAGATCGCACCTCGCCCTGTTCTCTTCATTCAGGGTGAACTTGACCCTTACGTGCCGCAGCAGGACTTTCTCGCTTTGTGGGAGGCGGCGCGGGAGCCTAAGGAGCGCTGGGTAGTCCCAGGGGCCGGCCACCGAGATGCGGATAAGTTTTACCCGGCTGCATACCGACATCACGTATTAGACTTCCTGGACCGTTGGTTGGCCGGTCGGCGTGGTCACAAATCGTGACGCGGAACCAGGCTTTCCTCTCAGTCGTCCTGTAGGCGACAAGGTTGATGGGAGGTACGCCATGTCTTTTCACCTCAGACTATGGGCCATCGCAGGGCTGCTCGCCGCTCTGTTGCTGGCAGGATGTCCATCCAAGCCACCTTCGCCAGGTACGACCCTGGTATACAGTGGGCCGACGGAGGTGCAGCTCGCCCCCGGGGAGACCTTAGCACCGACGGGGATCACCTTTCTTGGCGTCCAGGACGGCCACGGCCAATTCATCATCGATGATCTCAAATCAACCCGGCAGATAGGCGATTCCATCGACTGGGACGGGAATCCGATCGAAAACGTTCACATGAGCCTGCGGTTCCGCATCCTCTGGTTCCGCAATGGGAATGCCCGGCTGGCAGGTCTGGTGCGAATCACCGTGGACCATACCAATCCTAGCGTAGAGGCTCCCCAAGGCAAGGACTGGGCTGTATATCAGGTCCCCGTGAGCTACCACGTCAGGGTAGGAGAACCGATTCCCGGAACGACCCTGTCATACGCAGGTGCGACGGACCAAGGTGCAAAGTTGGGTGGGACCAACGAGTATCCGTATCGCAAAACCGCTGACTCCATCTTGTGGCGAGGACGGTTGTGCCCAGACGTCGGCTTGGCACTCAACTTGCGAGTTGTCCACTTCAGTGCCCAGTCGCTCCGAGTCGCTGGCATTGCAACGATCACGCTAACGAGGGATAGTAAGGAGAAGGAATCATGAAGATATATATATCGACGGACATGGAAGGCATCGCGGGCATCGTGTTGCCGGAGCAATTGCGGCGAGGAACACCTGAATATGCGGAGGCTCGGTTGCTGTTGGTGCGGGAGGCAAACGCCGCTGTCGAAGGGGCTCTGGCCGCCGGTGCCGATGAGATCATCGTGTTCGATGGCCACGGCACCGGGTTCAATTTCCCACCGGAGGAGATGCATCCGGCAGCGCGATGGGTACACGGTGCCCATTATTGGCCACGGTTTCCCTTCCTGGAGGGTTCAGCCGGGATGATCCTGCTGGGTTACCATGCTATGGCCGGGACACTCGGGGCCGTGCGGGATCATACAATGTCCTCTGCTTCCTGGCAGGAGCTGCGCATCAACGGCCGCCCCTCGGGGGAGATCGCTCTGGACGCGGCCATCGCGGGAGAGCTGGGAGTGCCGGTAATCATGGTCAGCGGTGATGACAAGGCCTGCGCCGAGGCGAGTGCGTTCCTGGGTGACGTGGTGACAGCTGAGGTAAAACAGGGTATAGCCCGACACGCTGCACTGACACTGGCACCCACCCGGGCACGAGAGCTCGTCCGCGAGAGGGCAGAGGAAGCCGTCCGCCGAGCGGCGGGGAGACATCCCTATCGCGTCGATAGACCGGTCACGCTGGAGCTAACATACACGGGCACTGATTCCGCCGACGTGCGTTTCTACGATGGTCACACAGTGGAACGGGCAAGCGGTCGTACGATCGTGGTCCGTGGGGAGGACATGATAGCGGCAGTGAGGCGGCTCCTGGGCAGGTGAAACTGAGAAATCGAAGCGATTGTACTTCAGCGATTGAAAGTCCATCACACCACGTGGTGTGATGGACTTATGTGTGCAGCTTAGTCTTCCGAGATGTCAGTGGCCAGGGTGGAAGCGGATGTGGGCTTGCGGTGCAGGTGACGCCAGACGTACCAGGCCAGGCCGGCCAGGATGACCAGTGCAATCGGGATGTCGAACGGGCGCATGATGGCCCTCAGTTCCTCCCACCGAGAGCCAAAAGCATACCCTCCCGCGGCCAAGGCACTACACCATATCCATGATCCGATGAAGGTAAGTGTGATAAACGTGGTGAAGCGCATCCGAGCCACACCCGCTGGGAAGGAGATGAACGTACGCACGATCGGCAACAGGCGAGAGATGAAGGCCGCCCAGTCCCCCCACCGGGCGAACCAGCGATCCGCCTGTTCCAGGTCCTGTTCGTGAACCAGGATATACCGTCCATATCGCTCCAGCAGAGGGCGGCCTCCTAGTGCTCCCAGTAAATAAGAAATCGCGGATCCAATTGTACACCCCAGCGCCCCATATAGC
>JAGHDS010000496.1 GCA_021159845.1 Anaerolineae bacterium | reverse complement strand
GAGTTATCGGTCGACACCAAAATCCCCTCCCTGTGATCCTATGATTGCAATTATCCTATTTACAAAGGCAAAGCTGAAGCGCCCCCGTTCTCTCATACCACTTCAGCCCTGACTTACTATGAATGGGCTATCCCAGGATGCCTGGATTTACCGAACGATGATGGGTTGAGGCAGGAGCATGCGAGTCCCCAGGGGAGCGCCGGCGGCGCCCGTCACGGGCAGGCGGACCCCCGAGGCCGATTGATACATCCCCACCTCAAGCTGATATGATCCGGGCGACGCGTCCGGCGCCACGGCAAAGCGGACGTCGTCCACGATGATCTCCCCCGGCATCCAGGTGTATGTCGGCCGTAGTCCCCGGTCGGGGATGCTGTCGCGTTGCCCGCGCACTTGGTTATCGCTGCTGAGCAGGTGTACGAAGACTGTGTAGGATTCCGCCAGGGGAACCTCCGCTCGCCAGTAGAGGCGCACGTGTATCTCGTCGCCGGGCTTGAGCTTGGTGGGTTTCACATCATATCCTAACAGGCGAACCTGTCCGCCCAGGTCAGCCTCCCATTTCCTTGGAATGTGAGGTGGCCTGAACCGGCGTGGCGGCACCTCCTCGGCCGGGCCCCACAGCCGGTTGCGCAATGTCGCCAGTTGGAACAGCGTGCGTTCCCCGGGCAGGCGTACCTGCCACTGCGACGTGATGACCTGTGGTGGCAGGCGGTGGCCGATGGCCCACACGTCGTCCCCTTCATACACGCCGACGGCTACGCCGAACTCCGGGGGATCGCGAGTCCACCAGGTTACCGGGTTGAACTCGATACGGACCACCTCGCCCGGCCGCCAACGGCTGGTGGGATACCATACCAGCGCAGCCGGAGGCTCCGTCGTCGCCCCTCGAACGTTGCCTTTCTCATCCAGCAGGTACAGCGCGATGTGGTAATCCGTCGTCAGGGGACGTAGCGCCTCCATATATAGTGTGTATAAACGTTCGTTCCCTCGGCGTCCCTGGATGTCGTATCCATGCAGGCGCAGGGCATCCCCGAAGTCCACCGTCAGCGGGTACTCGGGGGCCGGGTGCTGGACTCGCAGGAAGTCATAGAATGCGTCCGGCAGGGGCCGTTTGGGCGCTCCCCGGCGCAGCAGAATATAACCATCTTCCGCCGCGACGATGCCGAACTTGGAACTTCCAACTACATCGTCCCGTACCCAGGCCAGGAAGTTATCCTTGTTGGCCGTGAACGTGGCCGCGTCGAGCAACACGTATTCCGTGTTCAGAGAGTACGGGAACAGGTTAATGCGGTCGCGTTGGCTGAAATGTGGGTTTAGATTGTGTTGTGCTGAAAGACTTGCGTCAGCCGGGATGAGTTTGGCGATGTCTGCCAGCCGGCGGGCGTGTTCCGTGACCCGGGGCCAGGTAAACCCCTCGGTCAGAGGGGTAAATCCTCGATAGTAGTGGTAGCCCAGCGAGCAGACCAGAACCCACACGCTGAGGGTTGTGGCGACGCGACGCGTGCGGTCAGCTCTGCCGCTTCCCAGCCGTCGGCTCACCCACGCGGTTCCCATGATGCCTGACACGATCACGAAGGGAACCAAAGGGGCGGCATAATGGTACCGTTCCAGGAAATGCATCTGATGGTTGTCGCTGATGAGGTTGACGAGCAGCGACGGCGCTAGCATAGCCAGGGTGGCCGGGCTGAACAGGGACAGCCAGCCCACCGGCATGAGCAGCCGGACGACGTACTTCAGGTTCGCCAGCGTGGATAGCTGGCTCAGGGCCAACGTCACGGGCGTGCCGCCCTCGCCGGTCAACCCGGCCGAATCGTAGTACTCCATGTACGGCGAGCGGCCGCTGGTATTGAACATCGGCACGATGACGAAGGCGGCCACCAGAAACCAGATTACGCCGACGGCCGCCACCGATAGCCCTAGCCGAGGCCGTCGCTGCACCAATGCGGCGTACAGCCCCATCATGGCGACCAGTAACGGCATCTCCTCCTTGCAGGCGGCGGCCAACAGAGCGAAGATGAGGAACATGCGTGTACGGCCACTGAGCAGTCCGTAGGCGGCGAAGAGAAACAGGCTGGCGGCCAACGTTACTGCGTGGAAATCAAAGCGGTTGGCGGCCTCCAGCGCGGGGAACAGCAGGTAGGCGGTCGGGAAGATGATGGCCGGCAGGCCGTCTCCCAGCTTGTCACGAGCCAGCCAGTAGGCGGGCAGCGCACCCAGGGCGACCACAACCGCCTGTAGGATCAGCAACGCCCGCGGGTCGCTCCAGATCCAGTACAGCGGCGCGATGAGGAAATAGATGGGCTCCACGTGCATGGCCAGCCGGGTGCCTGCTTTGAAGGTCTTTGCTCGCCCTTCCCAGTTGGTGAAGGCCAGCGGCCGGCCGTGGGCTGTGTTCCATACCGCCTGATCCACGTTGCCCAAATCATACGCGTTCGTCTGCAATGCCTCGTGGCGGGCGATGGTCAGGGCGCTGAAGAAGACCGCATACGCGACGATGAGGAGACACACGATGACATAGGGCACCGAGAGATGAGGCGCCAGGGCACTGAGGGGCGGCGCCGCAGTATCAGAGCGTTTCATCCCTCGCTGCCTCATTCCTCGTCCCTCGTTCCCCATTTCTTGTTTTCATCGAACGCGCACCGCATCTTGGATCAGGATATGATCGCCCCAGGAGGCGCCGTCTGGTCCCATCACTGGCAGGCGGGTCCCGGTCGTGGGGTCATACAAGCCCACCTCGATGGCGTAGTGCCCGGCCGGTGCGTCGGCGGCTACCTGGAACGCGTACGGGTCTCGTATCATGTCTCCTGTTTCCCACAGTGGCAACGGTTGCGTGCCGAAGACAGGAGGGTTGTCCTGTTGCCCGCGCAGGATACCCTGCTCATCCAGGAGATGCACGAACACCGTGTGCGCGGGTGGATGGGTTGCTAAAGAACGCCAGTACAGGACCACGCGCACCGTCCCCCCGGGGCTTACCTCAGTTGTTTCCACGCGATACCCTATAAGCTCGGCCCAATCACCCACCCGAGCGCTCACCCGATGTTGCACTTTCTCCGATAGCCGATCGCGGTACTCTGGCATCGGTTGGGGGCGACGTTTCCCCTGGCAGAAGCGCATCAGGTGCAGAAGGGTACCGTTGCTCAGCAGGCGTGGCGTCAACCGGCTTTCTCGTATTCGCGGCTGTAGCCGGATGCCTACATCCCACACGTCGGTGCCATTCAGGATGCCCAGTCCCACTGAGAACTCCGGCAGCTCCCCCGACCACCAGGTGAACGTGTCGGCCAGCACCCGGATCGTCTCTCCCGGTTGCCAGCGGCTGGTGGGATACCATACCAGTGTTGCCTGCGGTAACTCGGTCGCGCCGCGCAACTGGTAGTGCTCATCAGCCAGGTAGAGCGTGATGGCGTAGTCCCGGTCCAATGGGCGCAGCGCCTGAAAGTAGAGGGCGTAGAACGGTTCGCCATAGCGTCGAGGCAGGATATCGAAGCCCAGGAAGCGGATGATTCCACTGTCGGCGCCCGGTGGGATGAAGTCCACGATGGCCGGATATTGTGGCTTGGCATCGGGCGCGCGGGCGAAGCTATAAAAG
>JAGHDS010000243.1 GCA_021159845.1 Anaerolineae bacterium | reverse complement strand
GTCGATATTTCGCTTAGTGATGGCAAGCTCTCTCGCGCGCACTTCGGGGTCCGGGTGGGTGAGATCGCACGCTCCGATCAGTTGCGAGACCACCAAACCGTGGTCGGATAGCTCCTGCCCGATGTGGTCCAGGTACTCCGGCTCGAACGACGCCAGCGAGCGGTCGTGGATCTCCGTGCCGTCCAGGCCCAGCGAGGCCGCGATGGGGAACCACTCCTCCAGCGTCATGGAGTGGTCCAGGACCATCGCCTTGAAATAGATCATGGGCACCGCGCTGAATCGCATATGTTCCCTTGTCCCTTGGAGACTACTCGTATTCCACTCCCATCTCATCCAGCCAGCCACGCAGGTTCGTCAGACACTGGCCGCATCCCTCCATCCACTGCTTCTCTTCCGAGTAGATAGTGCCCATGTGAGGCTCCAGCGACAGGCCGCCTTCCCAGCCGTCCGCTTTGAGCAGCTCCAGAGGCTTGGGGTACCCGACCTTTCCCTCGCCCAAGATAGCGGCCTTTGTCTGGCCCTCCGGTGTGAGGATGGCGTCCTTCAGGTGGACGTGGATGATCGTGCCGCGCAGGTTGGGATAATCGGCGATGGCATCCTCTCCGGCCCAGACCACGTTTCCAGGATCCCAGAGCGAGCGCAGGGCGGAGGAGCCCACCCGGTCGACGAGCTCTCGCACCTGTTTGCCGGTGGCCGCGTTCACCGCGTGCTCTGTCTCCAGCGCCAGGGTGATCCCTTCCTCGGCAGCGATCAGCGCGGATTCCTGGAGTCGTTCCACGATGAGATCCCACATCTCCGGTGTCTGCTCCGGTTCCTTCCAGAAGCTGAAGACGCGGACGAGGTTCGTGCCGAAGATGTGAGCAGCGGCGATCGCCCGGCGCAGGACCTGCCGATGTCCCTCGTAGTCGTAGGCCTGGCTGAAGAAGGTATCCCCGCGCTCGGCTGGCGGATGTGCGTAGAGAGAGCACTTCAGATAAGGTGAGGCGATGCAGATGGTTTTGATACCCCGGCCGTCCAGCTCCTTTTTGACCGCCTGCATCTCATCGTCGGATAGATCAACGATGTTGCGGCGGTTGACGGAGCGGAGCTCAACCCAGCGCAGCCCTTGCTCTTGTATCCAATCCAGCGACGTCTTGAAGTCGTGTGAGAGTTCGTCATTGATGATGGATAGCTTCCACATGGTCTACACCCCTGTTCTGAAAATGATCGTGCCGATGCGCCTGGATGTGGCGCGGGCACGTTTGGAAGTACGGTGCTGTTCCCTTGTTGGCCTGGATTGCCGCGCGTCCAACGCGGGCGCGGGTTACCAGGCTGATCGGATCCGACCGCCGTCTACCTGAATGGCTGTCCCCGTGACATAGCTGGCCCGTTCGGAGGCCAGGAAGACCACTACATTGGCAAATTCCTCGGGGTTGCCGAGACGCTTCATGGGAATCTCCTGGGCGATGTGGTCTAATATCTCCTCCGTCGTGGTGTTTGCCTCTTCCTCCCGGTGTTCGGCCAGGGAGACGATGCGTTGGGTCAGGATGGATCCGGGCATGACGTTGTTCACCGTGATCCCATAGGGTGCCAGCTCATCCGCCAGCGTCTTGACCATGCCGTTCACTCCGGCGCGCATGACGTTGGACAGGATGAGCCCGGGGATTGGCTGCTTAACCGACATGGAGGTGATCGTGATGATGCGCCCCCAGCCGCGAGCCTTCATATCCGAGACCACCGCTCGGCATAAGCGTATCGCGCTGGCCAGGTTCAGCTCGAAGGCGGCCTGCCAGGCGCTGTCGTCGAAGTCCAGGAAGTTCCCCGGCGGCGGCCCACCCGCGTTGCATACCAGGATATCGATGTGCCCGAAGTGCTCCCGCGCGGCCTGTACCAGCCTGGTGATGTCGTCGACCTTGCTGAGGTCGGCTGTCTGGGCGAACACGTCCACCTGTGTCTCGTTTCGTATCTCTTCGGCTGTGGCTTCCAGCCTCTCCCGGCCGCGAGCGCAGATGGCTACCCGGACGCCCTCCCGCGCCAACCCCATCGCCACGGCCTTCCCCATGCCCTGGCTGGATGCAGCCACCAATGCCGTCTTCCCCGTCAGCCCTAGATCCATAGCCGTCCCCTATTCATCGTCGGTGAAGGGCAGCTTGACGGGCTGGCTCAGCCGCGCGGAGTGGTAGATGGCGCGGATGATCTCCACCGCCTTGCGGGCCTCCCGGCCGTCGACCTGAGGCTGTCGGCCGGTTTTGATGGCTTCCACCATATCGGCGATCTGGCGTCGGTGTCCCTCGTATCCGATGGCAACGGGGTCGGCTGCTCCTGTGCCGCTGGTCGTTGCCTGCATCACGCGCTCTCTTTCCTCGTCCGTCGCATCTTCCAGGTCCCAGGTGGTCACCTGTCCTTCCGTTAAGACGATGGTTCCCTTGCTGCCATGAAGCTCAACGCGCGCCGGGTAGCCAGGGTAAGCGGTCGTCGTCCCCTCGATGATGCCCATGGCACCGTTCGCGTAGGAGAGGACCGCCACGGCTGTATCCTCTGTCTCAATGTTGTGTACGAGCGTGCCCGTGCGAGCGAATACCCAGTCGACCGGGCCGGCCAGGTATTGCAGGAGGTCGATGGTGTGGATCGACTGGTTCATCAACGCACCACCGCCATCGATCGCCCAGGTGCCACGCCAGCCACCCTTTTGGTAGT
>JAGHDS010000054.1 GCA_021159845.1 Anaerolineae bacterium | reverse complement strand
CGTCCCATTGCCGCGTGAGGATTATAGCGGATGACCTCGGCGGCGTTCTCAGTGGGGATAGGCCACGTTATAGCAGCAGCCAGAAGGTAGTATAAAGGTGGCTGACTCCCCTCCTGGTGCCACGGTGCTTTACCCACTTCCTCCGGTTTGGGCAATCCATGACCTTCCGCCAACCAGCGGGCATATTCATAATGCCATACCTCGTCAGGGGCCTCGAACAGAGGATTCACTACGCTGTAGGTGATCCCTAGTGTTAGGAACGCCGCTAAGATGAGGACTAAAGGCCAGCAGTACGCACGCTTCGTTCTCGTCAGAGACAGCACCGATAAACCCTCCAGAGCTCCTCCCACTGCCTAATACTCGGCCGCGCGATGTGGGTGCTTTCGCCGCATTGCATACGCGAGGGCTGGGCCGCCGAAGATCCACGACATGATTAGCGTCAGGATGTCAACCGTGAACCCGCTGGCGATAGCCGTAGATGTATCCAATCCGGTCAGGCTGAACCCAATTGCCCAACCAGCCTCATGGGCGCCGAAGCCACCGATAGTCAGGAATGGAATCGCTTTAGCCAACGTGGCAAAGGTAGCCCCTACAACGATCAGCGGGTATCGGTAGGGGAGATGGATGGCACGCATGAACGCGGTGAACCAGGCGAAAGTGCAGCCCCAGATGAGCAGCGACCAGACGAAGGTAAGCATATACGTGCGGAAGCCCCGGATGCGAGTCAGCGTGACCACCGCCTGTTGCCCGGTCTCCCATGCCATCCGCCCTACCGGGCGTTCCGCAAGCTTCATCCAATCTAGCAAGCGCCGCAGAATGCCCAGCCCGCGCTGGCCCAGCCATGGCGTCAATGCGAGGATGACCAGCGAGGTGCCCATTAATCCCGTCACCACGAGGATAAGACGCATCGCGCCGGTCGCCAGGGAGCCTGCCTCAACTGAGGCGAAGAGGATGTACAGCGTGGCCACAGCTAGATAATCGAAGATACGGGCAACCACAAGGGCAGCAGCGCTCTCCCCCACACCCATATCATGTCCCCAGTGCATGAGGTATGGGAAAGAGATCTCTCCCCCACGAGAGGGCAGGATATTATTCAATAGGCTGAGGGCGAACATCTCGGGGAGCAGTCGAATGGGACGCAACATGCCCGGCAGGGCCAACAATGCGCCGAAGCGGTAGGCACGCAGCAAGTTGGTCAATACGTACCATCCGAACCCAACTAGCAGCCACTCTAGTTTAACGCCCTCCAGGAGCCGGAGCACCTGTCGTGGGTCGATCTGCCATAGAAGCAGCAAGATGATGCCCAACGTGCCCACATATGGGAGGAGCCGCCTAGTCCTCTTCATCATTCCCTCTGGCGAGCTCCAGCCGTTTAATGCGCAATAGGACCTCCTCGTTGAGACGACGATTGATGGCGATGAGGTCAGCTAGCAGCCCGATCAGAAGCACCTGGAATCCAGCAATGAGGAAAACGGCGGCCAGGATCACCGACTGCACGTGTCCCTTGCCCTCGCCTTGGAAGACAAAATAGAGGTATCGTAGAGATAGGGTCAGCCCGCCCAACAGGAGCAGAGTCCCGGCAGCCACGAAAACTCGTAGAGGTTCATACATGGCGTAGATGCGGACGATGGTCTCAGCCGAGCGGAACAGGTAGAGCGTGAGACTACGGATGAGGCGGCTCTCTCGCAGCTTGGGGTTGGTGCTGATGGGCACATGAGTGAGTGCTAGGTGTTGCTTCCCAGCCTGGATGATGCTTTCTAATGTATAGGTGTAATCGGAGACAATGTTAAGGCGCAGCGCGGCCTCCCGGCTGTACGCTCGAAAGCCACTGGTCGTGTCAGGAATCGCTGTGTCTGATGCCCGCCGGACAATCCAGCTACCCAGCTTTTGCAGTCGCTTCTTCATCGGTGAGAAATGCGGAATCGTGTCAATTTGCCGGTCTCCGATGACGATATCCGCCTCACCGGCCAGGATGGGAGCGATGAGCCTTGGGATGTCGCCCCCAGCGTATTGGTTATCACCGTCCGTGTTTACGATGATATCAGCGCCCAAGCGTAGGCAAGCATCGATGCCAGCAGCAAACGCGGCCGCCAACCCGCGGTTCTGTGGAAATCGCACGATATGGTCTACGCCTAGCTCACGTGCCACCTCGGCTGTGCGATCTGTGCTTCCATCATCCACTACAAGGATCTCCACCTTATCCACGCCAGGGATTTCCCGCGGGATGTCGCGCACCGTTTCAGGGAGTGTAGCTTCTTCATTCAAGCAGGGAATTTGTACAATCAGCTTCATGAGATCACGTCTGCCGTTGGCCACCAGGACAGCCTAATCGAATGAAATGCAATCCCCGTAACCGCATGGTGGGGGGGCCGGGATGGCCCCCATACCTCTGCCCAAACCTGCGGTCATAATAGCACACCTGCACACTTGTGTGAAGTCCGGTGATCGTGTAACTGTTCACCGTTGGGGTAAAAGGGGTTAGCTGCGCTGCGTCCTCGTACATCGAGCCTCACGGAAATGCGCTCCGCTGGGCGTGGGAGAAGGGGGTCTGGGGGATGAGAGCCATCCGCGGCCGAAGCGCCTGGATCCAGGCGCCTGTATTGGGTGTGTCTTCACCCGCTCACCGGATGCCAATAAGATCTAGGGGAGGAACGGTGAACGGTTACTGATCGTCTACTTCCGGGGCGGCCGTATCCTTATCGAGATCATCTTCGTTTGCCTGTATGGGGTGGGAATGCGAGAGGGCAAGTAGGTATCAATTCCTATTGCCGTGTTGGCTGAGTAGTGTTAGCGTGGAGGTGATAGAGGGACGAACAGATGTCTCGAAGACGGCTATCCTCGCATTCTTGCTCTGCCCACCCAAATTCCCTGGCTAAAGGAGGAGCATGACCATGAGGAAGATATATCGCTATTTGATGGCATTGCTCGTGGCGAGTCTGGTCATTGTCACGCTGACCGCTGGTCTGGCCGGCAATGCTCAGGCGGCCACGGCCGATCCGCCGATTACGCACCGGGTGCGCTTCAGCGGGGTGGTGAAGGCCATGCCGGAAGGCGGCGTCGGGACATGGACGATTACAACGCGGCGGGGTGACGTCCAGGTTGAGGTGACCGCTGATACACGCGTCATCCGCGGCCCGGCAGCGGTAGGGGACACGGTGCTCGTAGTGGCTCAAGTGCGGAGCAATGAGGAGCCTGCTCTGCTGGCCGAGATCATCCTGGTACGTCACACATCGACACCATCTCCAGAGGTGGTATTCCGGGGCGTTATCCGGGCTATGGACGGGAACGTGTGGACCATCGGCCATGCCCGAGTCGTCGTCACCCAAGACACGTTGATAGAGGGTAATCCGCATGTAGGCGATATGGCCGAGGTGCACGCGGTATACCGGAATGGTCAGCTCGTCGCGACCAGGATCCGGGTTCGCCCTCACCAGGTCGAGTTCCGGGGCGTCATCGAGTCCATCGGCGACTCCACCTGGACGGTCGGTGGGCGCGAGGTCACCGTAACGGAGAAGACGACCATCATCGGCGATCCGCAGGTAGGTGCTATGGCCGAGGT
>JAGHDS010000299.1 GCA_021159845.1 Anaerolineae bacterium | reverse complement strand
GGATTATCACCCCAAGGATACGCCGCCTTTCTTGATCTGGCAATCCACAACTTCCGATTATATCTCCTCTCTTACCCTAACAGTGAACAATTACTCAATGTGCTCAGGTGGACAAACCGTGCTACAATACGGATCGCCCAGCCGCGCCTTCTTCGCGGTTGTGGGGTTACAGCTTAACAGCGGCGGGCTGTCCGCGTCCGCCATAAAGCCCAAGAGGGTAATGATAAGGAGGGATATCATCTATGGGAGACAAGCTAGAAGGGAAATGGGCATTGATCCTGGGCGCCTCTAGCGGGTTCGGCGCAGCGACGGCCTTGGAGTTGGCGCGCGCGGGGATGAATATCTTCGGCGTGCACCTGGATCGCAAGTCGGCAATGCCCAACATCCAACGCATCATTGATGAAATCGAGGGAATGGGACGACGAGCTATTTACTTCAACCGGAACGCGGCCGACCCGAAAGCCCGTGCGCAGATATTAGATCAGGTCCAGGCCGTGCTATCGGAGTCAGAGCCACCCCAACCGATCCACCTGCTCATGCACTCCCTGGCATTTGGCAGCCTGCTACCCTTCATCGCCGAATCGCCAAAACAAGCCGTCTCACAGAAGCAGATTGAGATGACGTTGAACGTGATGGCGAACAGCCTGGTACATTGGGTTCAGGACTTGTACTGGCGCGGCCTGCTAGCGCGAGGCAGTCGCATCTTCTCCATGACCAGCGCAGGGTCCTATCGAGCGTTCAAGACATATGGGGCTGTCTCAGCGGCGAAGGCCGCGTTGGAAGCCTACACCCGCCAGCTCGCGCTGGAGCTAGGGCCCCACGGCGTGATGGTGAACTGCATCGAGGCGGGGGTAACGAACACACCAGCCTTGCAGAAGATACCCGGCCATGAGGAGATGATCGAGGAGGCGACTCGACGTAACCCGATGGGGCGCATGACAACGCCTCAGGACATCGCCAACACCATTCGCGCCCTGGCAGACCCTTCGGTCTCATGGATCACGGGCACAATCATCCGCGTGGACGGCGGAGAATCCATCGTGGCCTGACCCCAGCAGACAAGATGAGATACAGGTAGGGACAAGCCGCGGCTCGTCCCTACCTGTATCACGCATCTCCGCCCCGAACGGGTTCGGGCAAGGAAGGATGCAAGGCTACCCTCCTCTCTCTACGTCTTCCAATTACCCCAACGGTCCAGCCCGAGCCGCTTGCACGATGATGGCTGCAGCCAGCGCCGGCGGCACGCGGCCGGTATTGATCATCAGATGGTAATAACGCGGGTTTTTCCAATCAGCCCCCTTGAAGAACCGCCGATACCAACTCCGCCGCCGCTCGTCCGCACGCTGCACGATCTGTCTGGCAGCATCCAGGCTGGGCACCCCCCTACGCTCCTGAACGCGGCGGGCACGCACATCCAGCGGAGCATACACGTGAACATGCAGAGCGGTAGGATGATCCTGCAGAATCATCTGAGCACCCCGGCCGATGAAGATGATGTTATCCCGCTCCGCCAACGCCCGGATAGCCTCCGTCATCTGGGCGATGTAAGATGCTTCATCTACGGGGCCAGAATGAGTCTGCCGCCCCTTGGAAAAGAGCGCTTGCATATCCTGGCTGACGAGGGAAGGCCGCGACATGAGACGTTCCTCCGCCTCGGCAATGACCTCCACAGGCAACCCCGCTTGGCGCGCCATCTCCGCCAGGACCTCTTTGTCCACGCATATTGCCTTGAGCTGACGGGCAACGCTCTCCGCTATATGCGTGCCTTCCGACCCCAATTCCCGCGAGATCGTGACCACAGACATTTCCTCCTCCTCTCAAAATGAGTGGAGCTTCCTCAATCACCGCACCGCGTCCAGGGAGGACATTCGACGGAGCGAGGGGCCCGGGAACTTCCACAGCGATTTACCGAAGCGCGGCGATTACCTGAGCAGCGATGCTATAGCGTCCGAAGGGCGGCATAATATAAACACCCTGAGACAACTCCCTCACGGCCCGAGCAATCTCCTGAGCGATTCGAATGCCCTCGCCAGCCGGATCATCGGCCTCACGCATACGCTGCCGGACCTCCTCCGGTACTCGGATACCCGGCACCTCATTATGCAGGAACTCAGCATGACGGATATTCCGCAAGGGCAGAATGCCAATTAATACAGGAATCGGCGGCGGGCCAAACTCCTCGATGAATCGCTTCAATACGGCCACATCGTAGATAGGCTGCGTGATCGCGAAGTCCGCCCCAGCCCTTACCTTGCGTCGTAACACCCGAACCTGCCGCTTCAAATCCGGAGCATCCATGTCCAGCGCGACCCCAACAAAAAAGGCTGTCGGCTGGCCGATGGGCTCCCCAGCTTGGTCCTTCCCCTGGTTGAATCTTTGCTTGATGAGCTTCACCAACCCCGACGGGACCACATCATAAGCATCCGTAGCTTGGGGATAATCCCCTATGCTGGGCGGATCCCCCATGACGACGAAGATATTCCGTACTCCCAGCGCGTGGGCGGCCAGGAGATCGCTCTGGACGCGGAGCAAGTTACGCCCTCGCGTCGGGAAATGCAGCACCGTCTCAATGCCGACCTGGGCCTGAATGAGATGCGCCACAGCCCACGGACTCATGCGCAAACGCGCTCTCGGGCTATCGGCCACATTGATGACGTCCGCCCCAGCCTGCTGCAAGAGGCGCGCCCCGGCCAAGAGACGCTCCGGGTTGAAACTCTTAGGCGGGTCCATCTCAACGGAGATGACGAACTGCCCATCGCGGAGCTTCTGCTCCAGTTGAGTGGGGCCAATGGCAACCTGGATCGGCTGCGGCTCAGGCTCCAGCGGCGCCAAATCGGACCAGGGTTCCGGCCTGGGAGCAATCCCTCCCGCCAGGAAGGCATCCACTGCACGACGCATCGCTCGAATATGGTCCGGCGTAGTGCCACAGCAGCCGCCGACAACGGTAACGCCCAATTGTAAGAAGCGGCGCGCGTACTCCGCGAAGTAGTCAGGCGACGCGGGGTACAATAATCGCTCGTGATAGCGTTCAGGCCACCCCGCGTTGGGTTGGGCCAATAGGGGCACATCGCCGACTACCTGCTTTATCTGCTCGATC
>JAGHDS010000504.1 GCA_021159845.1 Anaerolineae bacterium | reverse complement strand
GTCGGCAAGGTGGCGGATACACACTGGAAGCCGCCATCCCCTGGGCTATCCTGCACCAAAAACCCACCATCGGACAGGCCTTTGGCTTTGCCGTTCAATTGGTGGATGACGATACACCCGGGGCCGCGCAACAGGATACGGTGTTGTCCGGGTCGCCGAATTTCCGCCCGGGCGTGCCGACCACCTTCAGCAACCTGATCTTGAGCGGGGATGAGCGTTAGCGTTTTGTTAGGCTTCACGGGAATTGTAGGGGCTCTCACGAGAGACGCCGGGTAGAGGTGTTACCTTATACCCTGGATGGAGTGGCGTGATGAGCCAATCAATGACAGCGCCAACGGAGTACGTTCATCGTCGCCTGCGAGAGGAGAAGATCGTCTGGGTGGCCACCGTTCGGCCGAATGGGGCACCACATCTTACGCCGGTCTGGTTCGTGTGGGACGGGAGATCGCCTTACATCTGCATCAAGCCCACCAGCCGCAAAGCGCATAACCTGAGGACAAACCCCCATATCGCTCTCTCGCTGGAAGATGGCAGTAACGTGGTCATCATCGAAGGGACAGCACGGCCAGCGACTCCCGAGGAACGGGAGCAGGCAGCCGGATTGTTCAAACAGAAATACGACTGGGACATTCGGATGGATACGGAATACACCCTTTTGATCAGAATTGTCCCACAGAAATTCCTGACCTGGGGCAACGAGGACCAGGGATAGATTGATACGAGGTATACGAGAGATGATGCGATTCGATCGATTTACGGAGCGAGCACAGGACGCGGCCATGCGCGCCTATGAGATTCTGCAACGCTATCGACATGCCCAGGTAGACACGGAGCACATGTTCCTCGCCCTCCTGGAGCAACCCGATGGCGTTACCTCCCAGCTACTGGACAGGATGAATGTCCCTCCCGATCGGGTCAAGGCCCGCCTGGATGAGGTTCTGAGCCGCGGCCCGCGCGGGGCAGCCTCCTTCGTCAGCACGGGAGCACAAGTGTTCATCACACCGCGGCTGAAACGGGTCATCGATCTGGCGCAGGAGGAGGCCAGCCGTCTGCAGGATGAATACATCTCGACAGAGCACATCTTCCTGGCCATCTCCCGCGAACGGAACACCCCGTCCGCCGCCATCCTGCAGGAGTTTGGCATCACCAGAGAACGAATCCTACAGGCCATCGAGGAGGTCCGTGGTGGGCAACATGTCACAGATCCCACAGCGGAAGGGCGGTATCGGACGTTGGAGAAGTACAGCCGCGACCTGACCCAGATGGCCCGCGAGGGAAAGCTTGACCCTGTGATCGGTCGGGATGCCGAGATATTGCGCGTGATCCAGATCCTCAGCCGACGCACGAAGAACAACCCCGTACTCATTGGGGAAGCAGGCGTGGGAAAGACGGCCATCGTCGAAGGGCTGGCGCAACGGATTGTCTCGGAAGACGTGCCAGAGACCTTGATCGGAAAGCGCATCGTGTCCCTGGACCTGGGAGCGATGATCGCGGGAACCCGGTTCCGCGGTGAATTCGAGGAACGTCTGAAATCCGCCATCGAGGAGATCCAGCGCTCGGAGGGGGAGATCATCCTTTTCATCGACGAGCTTCACACGGTCGTTGGAGCCGGGGCTGCCCAGGGCGCGATGGATGCCTCGAACATGCTCAAGCCAGCTCTATCACGCGGGGAGCTGCGGTGTATCGGCGCCACAACGCTGGACGAGTATCGAAAGCACATCGAGAAGGACAGCGCCCTGGAGCGCCGGTTCGCGCCGGTGTACGTAGAAGAGCCATCGGTGGAGGATACGATCGACATCCTGAAGGGGGTACGAGACCGCTACGAGGCTCACCATCATATCCAGTTCACGGATGAGGCGCTGATCGCCGCGGCGCGGCTGTCCCACCGTTATGTCACGGAGCGCCATCTGCCCGACAAGGCCATCGATCTCATCGACGAGGCGGCCGCCAAACGTCGGGTAGCCCTGGACACCATGCCAGCGGAGCTGAAGGCCAAACGGGCACAGGTACAACAGTTAAAAGCGAAAGAAGAGGCCGCTTGGAATGAGGGCGATTATCAACAAGCCGCGCTGTACAAGGCCCAACGACTGAAACTGGAGCAGGCATACGAGATCGCCCGGACGGCCTGGCGCGAATCCTCCGGCCTGGATGAGATCGTAGATGAAGACGACATCGCCCAGGTGGTGGCAAGCTGGACGGGCATCCCAGTTGCCTCTCTGATGGAGACAGAGGCGGAGAAGCTGCTGCGTATGGAGGAAGAGCTTAGCAAACGCGTGATCGGCCAGCGGGAAGCGATCGCAGCTGTTTCAGATGCCATCCGACGCGCCCGTTCCGGGCTGAAGGACCCCCGACGCCCCATCGGCTCCTTTATCTTCCTGGGCACATCCGGCGTCGGGAAGACGGAGTTAGCAAAGGCGCTGGCGGAATTCCTGTTTGACGACGAGGACGCGCTCATCCGCGTGGACATGAGCGAGTACAGGGAACAGCACACGGTAAGCAGGCTGTTTGGCGCACCCCCTGGCTACGTCGGCTACGAGGAGGGAGGACAGTTAACGGAGGCCGTGCGCCGTCGTCCCTATCAGGTGGTGCTATTCGATGAGATCGAAAAGGCCCATCCAGAGGTCTGGAACGCTCTACTGCAGGTGCTGGAAGACGGCCGCATGACCGATGGGCAGGGGCATGTGGTTGACTTCCGCAACACCGTGTTGATTATGACCTCTAACATCGGTACGGACTACGCGCGGGCTGGCGGCAGCTTAGGGTTTGTCAAGGGGGATAGCCTGAACGCTGAGGACCAGGAGCTGCGCCGAAAGATCCAGCAAGGTCTCAAGCGCACGTTCCGGCCAGAGTTCCTCAACCGAATCGACGAGATCATCATCTTCAACACACTGACGCAGGAAGACGTGGAGAAGATCGTCGATCTGCAAATGCAGGAGATCGGGGAACGACTAGCGGACCAGGGTATTCGCGTGGAACTGACCGAGGCTGCGCGATCATGGCTGGCTCGTGAGGGGTTCGATCCCCAATTCGGCGCCCGACCGCTGCGCCGCACGCTGCAACGGCACGTCGAAAGCCCTCTATCCCGTCGCTTGCTCAAGGGGGAGTTCCGGCCGGGAGACACCGTGATCATCGACGTGACCCGGGGCGAGATGGGCCGGGAGCAACTGAAGTTCGAGCGCAAACCTGCCCCTCCCATCGCTGTCGAGCTTCCCGTGCGCCCCGATGTGAATAAGGGCTAGAGGCTAGAAAGCGCTGGGGGCAGCGACCAACTTTAAACCGATAAGATCGTTTAGCGGACAGGAAGCTATGAGTGCGTTTTTCCCTACTGCGTCGATTTGGGTTGATGGAGGCTCCTGAATCTGGTCTTGCGGCGTCCCCCTATGACGCTGTGGTTGTGCTCACTCACATGGGCGTGATTTGAATTTTCCTGTACTATAGCGGTGATTACCCATTTCTTCTCTGCCTATTCAACATCGCCGTGAACAGGCGATGCTGGGACAGGTAGGTGATGGCATTACTGTCGTCTGGCCCTGTACTCTGGGCTTGTGGGTAATCACCGCCATAGGGCTTTTCAAAGTTCTGACAAAGGTAAGGAGAGCAAATACAGGCCGTAGTCTGGCATGGCAGCCACAGTTCGGCGCGCATCCGGGATATAAGGGGCTTGCACGAGATGGCGGAGGAGATTCAAGGCCACGTTACGAACGCCACTTAAGCCAGCGGCGATGCGGCGT